>CAYRTG010000001.1:0-43341 GCA_964427365.1 uncultured Ruminococcus sp.
AAAATTTAACACATTGTATAAAATCCTCCGATTTAGATCGGAGGATTTTTATCTGGATAACCCACACACATTATCAAGTATTTCAAACATATCATCTTTATTACATAATTCCATAAAGGAATAATCTTTGCATACCATTTCACACAGTTTTTTTGTATCTTTATCCATATTACAGTCTAGACAAATAACTCTATCCGGACCGTTTTTGCCCATCCATTTAACCTTTTGTGCTGCACTTCGCAATAAATACTCAGCATCCTCCTGTTTGCTGCATATTGGTTCAATAAGTATAATTTCTTTGTCATCTTTTGTTTTTATAAAAATTCTTACTATTTCTCTCAAAGTTTCGCAAGCTCCTATTACTGCAAAAAAAACAAGAAAACAAATATAAATATATATCATAAAGCCACCTCTTTTTATTTTATTTCATAAAAATTTTTTTGTGCAGAATAATTAAGTAAAATGCAACAGATAATATTTATGCTTCAAATTTTGAAAGCTAATTTTTTTATGAGGTGAAAATTATGACTGACAATTCTTATGCAAACCAGTGTATTCGTTGTACAGTAACCAGTTGCAAAAATCACAATAATAATAAGAACTATTGCTCACTTAATTCAATTACTGTAGGAACACATGAGCCAAATCCAACAAAAATTCAATGTACTGACTGTGAAAATTTTGAACTTAGGTCAGACTGCAATTGTTAATAATTGCATAAAAAATTAACAGAAAAGGACAACTTTATGCTTAGTGCTGAAGCTGTCCTTTTTTGTTTTTCACAGATAAACAGTGATTACATAATATATCATATGAAAACAAAAAAAGGTGTTTATTATGATAAATAAAAGTATTGTTTTTTTAGGTGGAGATAAACGTCAGTTGTTTGCTGCAAATGCTTTTGCACAAATGGGATATACTGTGTATATTGTAGGCTTCGATAAGCTGGAAAGTTATGGTAATTTAATAATTACTGATATTTATACAGGAATTATTAATTCTGATATAGTTGTATTTCCGGTTACCGGAATACAGGGAAGAATTGTGCCTTGTTATTTTTCTGAAATTGAATTAGCTTTAACTGATGAATTACTGCTGTTATTAAAAGATAAAATTGTTTTTTCAGGTAAATCACAAACTATAAATAATATTTCCAAGGAAATAAAGATTTATGATTATCTTAACAGAGAAGAATTTGCTGTTGCAAATGCATTAGCAACAGCTGAGGGTGCTGTTCAGATTGCTATGGAGGAGTATGAAGGATTGATTTCCAATTCCAGATGTCTTGTAACAGGTTATGGCAGAATAGGAAGAATATTATCTTCAATGCTCAACTCATTAAATGCAAAGGTAACAGTTTCAACAGAAAAACCTGATCATTTTGAATATATAATTGCAAGCGGAAATCATCCCATAAAAACTAATGATATTGTGGGACTTAATGACTATAATATTGTGTTCAATACAATTCCTGCTCTTATAATAAATAAAAAAGTATTGGAAAATAGTTCTCCCGATGTTCTTATTATTGATCTTGCATCATTACCCGGAGGAGTAGATTTTAAAGCGGCAGAAAAACTCAATATAAGCACATTACATGCACTATCATTGCCGGGCAGATGTTCCCCCAAAGCAGCTGGTGAAATTATCAAAAAAACAATATTGAATATGCTTAAGGAGGAATTTAGGTGGCAAAGGCAGATATAGGATTTGCGTTGTGTGGCTCATTCTGCACATTTTCCAAAGCTTTAGCGCAAATGGAAATGCTTATAAAAGATGATTATAATATTGTTCCGATAATGTCCCAAAATGCATATACAACCGATACACGATTTGGAAAAGCAAGGGATTTTATTAATAAAATTGAAAAATTAACCGAAAAAAAAGTTTTATATACAATAAGTGATGTAGAGCCAATTGGTCCTAAAAAAATGTGCGATTTGATTTTAGTAGCACCCTGTACAGGAAATACATTAGCAAAGCTGTGTCAAGGAATTACCGACAGTTCAGTTACAATGGCAGTAAAATCACATTTGCGTATTAAGCGACCTGTTTTATTATGTACAGCTACGAATGATGGTTTAGGAGCCACAGCACAGAATATCGGCAGACTAATAAATACGAAAAATATTTATTTTGTGCCGATGAGTCAGGATGATTATGTGAACAAGCCTAATTCTTTGGTTGCACATTTTGATTTGATACCTGAATGTGTTAAACAGGTGCTTGATGGTGTTCAGCCTCAACCTGTTTTTGGGTAATTATTAATTTGTGATTTATAAATGTTTATATAGATTATTTTTATTATTTTAAAAGTCTTAAGGAGCAGATAATTTTTCTGCTCCTTTCTTTATACTTGAAAAGCGTATTTTCTTTTGTTATAATAAGCACAGTGTTATATAAGGGAGGTTACTATGAAATATTGTGCCAAATGCAGAAAGCTGTATAACGATGAGGACACAGTATGTGCAGAATGTAAAAAAGGAAAGCTTGAAACCATTACTGATGAAAGTACACCTGTATATCTTTGCAGCGGTGATGTTTTTGAACGTGATAGGGTACAGACAGCATTGAAAAATAATAAAATTCCAAGTGACTATAGAAGAAATATGGTAACAGCAAACTCACAAATTGTTACCGGAATTGATTTTGACTATTTTGATATTTTAGTGCCATTTAATATGTATGAACAAGCTTTTGATGTTGCTGTAGGAATTGGAGCTATAAAGCTTAATGAAGAAGAAATTATTGCTGATAAGCAGGAATATGATGATGGTATAGAAGAATTTGAAGAAATGTCATCTTATAAGCGCACCACAGTTCGTATTATTTCAGCAATTCTTATAATTATTGCTTTTGCTGCTATAATATATGGCACGGATTTTATAATGGCATTAATTAAAAATTTATTTATTTAGGCAGGAGAAACAGCTATGAAGTTTGAAACAAAATGTATTCAGTCGGGATATAAACCTAAAAATGGAGAGCCAAGAGTAGTGCCTATTGTACAAAGCACTACTTACAAATATGAAACATCTGATGAAATGGGCAGACTTTTTGATTTAGAGGCAGAGGGATTTTTCTATACTCGTCTTGCTAACCCAACACTGGATGCTGTTGAAAAGAAAATTGCAGATTTAGAGGGTGGAGTTGGGGCGATGCTCACTTCATCGGGTCAAGCTGCAACAACAGCCGCAGTTGTAAATATTTGTACAGCCGGAGACCATGTTATTTGTTCCGGTGCAGTATATGGCGGTACATTTAATCTGTTCAGCAAAACACTTAAGGGTTTAGGCATTGACTGTACATTTGTGCCTGTAACGGTAACAGAACAAGAACTAAATAATTCCTTCAAAGAAAATACAAAACTTGTATTCACTGAATCTGTTACAAATCCTTCACTGGATATTGCTGATATTGAAATGTTTGCAAAATGCGCACATTCTCACAATGTACCATTGTTTGTAGATAATACATTTCCGACACCTGTAAATTTCAGACCTTTTGAATGGGGTGCCGATATTATTATTCATTCCACATCAAAATATATGGATGGACATGCAGTAGCTCTCGGAGGAGCAGTTGTTGACAGCGGTAACTTTGACTGGAATAACGGAAAATATCCAATGCTAAGTGAACCTGACGAAACCTATCACGGCGTAGTTTATACAGAACGCTTTGGCAAAGCTGCATTTATCACAAAAGTAAGAACTCATATTATGCGCGATATGGGTCAACAGCAGTCACCTATGAATGCTTTTCTTTTAAATATAGGCCTTGAAACACTATTTCTGCGTGTTCCTCGTCATTGTGAAAATGCATTGGCTGTAGCTAAATTTCTTGAATCTAACGATAAAATTGAATGGGTAAACTTTCCGGGGCTTGAAAGCAGTAAGTATTATGACTTAGCTCAGAAATATATGCCTAACGGTACTTGTGGTGTTGTTTCTTTTGGTGTTAAGGGCGGCAGAAAAGCTGCCGAAAAGCTTATGGCAGAGTTTAAGCTTGCAGCTATTGTAACTCACGTTGCAGATGCTCGTACATGTTGTTTGCATCCTGCCAGTGCTACTCATCGTCAAATGTCTGATGAGCAGCTTGTTGCAGCAGGGATTTTACCAAATATGATTAGATTTTCTGTTGGTATTGAAAATATTGAAGATATTATAGCTGACTTAAAACAAGCTATTGATAAGTTGTAATATGGAAAAATTTGTTACCGCCATTATTGTGGCAGCCGGAAATTCCTCCCGTATGGGGATTGGTATGAGCAAGCAGTTTATTTCATTGTTAGGTAAGCCTGCATTAGAATATACCCTTAATGCTTTTGAGCGTTCATATATTATTGATTCTGTTGTAGTTGTTTGCCGTCCTCAGGATAAGGTTGCTATTAGTGCGATTATCAATCAGAATAAAATTAAAAAGGTAGATGCTCTTGCTTATGGTGGAAACACTCGTGGCGAAAGTGTTACAAATGGTATTAATAGTGCAAATCCTGAAACTACACATTTTGCTATTCATGATGGTGCAAGACCTTTGGTTGAACTAATAGATATTGAAAATGTAGTTAAGTCTGCTTTTGAAACTAAGGCAGCAACCCTTGGCACTTTGGTTACGGACACAATTAAAACAGTTGATAATGAAAGTAATATTGTTTCTACACCTGTAAGAAGTAAGCTGAGAGCTGTTCAAACACCTCAAGTTTTTGAAAAAGAACTGTATTTAAAAGCTCTTAACTATGCTAAAAAAAACAAGTTAAGCTTTACAGATGATTGTCAGCTTATTGAAAGCATAGGTGAAAAGGTTAAGGTAGTAATCGGAAGTCAGGATAATATAAAGCTTACTACTCAGAATGACATTGCCATTGTTGAGCATATTCTTAAGGGAAAGCTGGTTTAATAATGAGAATTGGTCATGGATATGACGTCCACAAGCTTATTGAAAATCGCAAGCTGATTTTAGGTGGAGTTGATATTCCGTATGATAAGGGATTGTTAGGACATAGTGACGCAGATGTTTTGCTTCATGCTATTATGGATGCTTTGTTGGGAGCTGCGGCATTAGGTGATATAGGAAAACTTTTTCCTGATACTGATGATAAATTTTCAGGAGCAGACAGCATTATACTACTTGAGAAAGTTTGTCATGTGCTATCAGATAATGGATATAAAATTGGAAATATAGACTCTACTGTAATTGCCCAAAAACCTAAGCTTAAGGATTATATTGATGATATGAGAGCAAATATAGCCTATGCTTGCAATATTGATGTTTCACAAATAAGTGTAAAAGCGACTACAGAGGAAAAGCTTGGATTTACAGGAAGCGGAGAGGGTATATCTGCTCACGCAGTTTGTATAATTGAATAGGATATGTAATAAAATATTCACCTTGTTCATATTTATGAATGAGGTGTTTTTATGTTTAAACGTGTAATTTCAAGTTTAATTTGTTTAATAATTTTTTTATCATTTCCATCTATTAATGGTCATGCAATAACATATGATGAAATTTCTGCTCCTGCTGCAGTGCTGATAGAAGCTAAAACCAATAAGGTTTTATATCAGAAAAATGCTCACCAAAAAAGAGCTTGTGCTTCAATAACAAAAGTGATGACATTACTCCTTGTGATGGAAGAAATAGACAACGGTAAGCTAAAGCTTAACGATACCCTTTCAACTTCCGCTCATGCAGCATCTATGGGAGGCTCTGATATTTGGCTTGAAGAAGGGGAAAAAATGTCTGTAAATGACTTAATCAAAGCAACCGCTGTAGCTTCAGCCAATGATGCAGCCGTTGTACTTGCAGAAGCAATTAGCGGAAGTGAACAGAGCTTTGTTGCCGAAATGAATAAAAAGGCAAAATCTCTTGGAATGAATGATACAACATTTAAGAACTGCAATGGACTTGACGAAGATGGTCATATTACTTCAGCTTTTGATGTGGCAATTATGTCAAGTGCATTAATTAAATATGAGAAGATATTTGACTATACTTCAATATGGCTAGATTATTTACGTGGAGGTAAAACTCAGATTGTAAATACTAATAAGCTGTTAAAAACCTACAACGGAATAACCGGATTAAAAACCGGTACTACCGATGATGCAGGTTGTTGTATGAGTGCAACAGCTAAGCGAGATGATATTTCTTTAATTGCGGTAGTGCTTGGCAGCGACAACGGTACATCACGTTTTGGTGATGCAGCAACACTTCTTGACTATGGTTTTGCTAATTATAAAGTTGAAAATCTAAAACTTCCAAAAGAAGTAACGAAAGCAGTAGAGGTTAAAGGAGGTATGGTCGATAAGGTTGAATTAATATGCGCTGAACCCGGATTTGCTGTAACTGAAAAATCTTCTTCAGCGGAAATTACATATAAATGCAAAATCAAACAAAATATTAAAGCTCCTGTTAAAATTGGAGATAACTTAGGTACGGTAAACTATTTTTTTGGAGATAAAAAAATTAAAACCTGTATTATTTCAGCAAAAACAAATGTTGAAAAAATGACCTTTAGTTCGGTAGTGTCTGCTTTTTTTAATGCTATAATAAAATTATGAATTTTTAATATTTAATATTGCATAAAAGGTCAATTTGTGGTAGAATAATCCTAAATAAATATTATATGGTTTGGTAATCCATATTTTTATCGGGGGAGATTAATATGTCTACTAAATTAATTGACAAATACCTTAATGGATTTGTAGGTGAAGATGAGTATAAGGGCATTGAAGCCCAGATAAAAACTGCTCATAATGCACTTCATAAGGGTACAGGTCTTGGTAATGATTTTATTGGTTGGGTCGACCTACCTACAAATTATGACAAAGAAGAGTTTGGCCGTATTAAGAAAGCTGCAGAAAAGATTAAGAAGAACACTGATGTATTTGTAGTAATAGGTATTGGCGGTTCTTACTTAGGTGCAAGGGCTGCTATTGAGTTTTTAAGTTCACCAAATTACAATGCACTTGCAAAAGATACACCTCAGATTTATTTTACCGGTAATTCCATCAGTTCTTCTGCGCTTGCTGATATTATAGAGCTTTGTGAAGACAAGGATGTATCAATTAATATGATTTCTAAGTCAGGTACTACTACTGAGCCTGCTATTGCTTTCAGAGTGTTCAGAGATTTGCTTGAAAAGAAGTATGGTAAAGAGGGCGCACGAGACAGAATCTATTGTACAACTGATAAGGCTAAAGGCACGCTTAAGGAATTAGCTGATAAGGAAGGTTATGAAACATTTGTGGTTCCTGATAATGTTGGCGGCAGATTTTCTGTACTTACTGCAGTAGGACTTCTTCCGATTGCCGTATCCGGTGCTGATATTGATGCTATTATGGCGGGCGCCAAGAAAGCTCAGGATGAGTTTAACAATGATTCTTTAGCAACAAATGACTGCTATAAATATGCTGCAATCCGTAACATCCTTTATAATAAAGGATATTCCACTGAAATTATGGTTTCTTATGAGCCTGCATATACAATGATGAATGAGTGGTTTAAGCAACTTTTTGGTGAGTCTGAGGGTAAGGATAAGAAAGGTATATATCCATCGAGTGTTATCTTTTCAACAGACCTTCACTCACTTGGTCAATATATTCAGGACGGCAGACGTAATCTTTTTGAAACTGTGGTGCTCTTTAATAAATGTAAGAAAGAAATTACTCTGTGTACAGATCCTGCAAATGTAGATGGACTCAATTTCCTTGCTGGTAAAACAATGGGTTTTGTTAATCAAAAAGCATTTGAGGGTACAGTTCTTGCTCATAATGACGGCGGTGTTCCTAACATCGTTCTCAATGTTGAGCAGATGGATGAAACTAATCTTGGATATTTAATTTATTTTCTTGAAAAAGCTTGTGCAATTTCCGGTTATGTTCTTGGTGTAAATCCATTTAACCAGCCGGGTGTTGAAAATTATAAAAAGAATATGTTTGCTCTTCTTGGCAAGCCTGGTTATGAAGACCGGAAGACTGAGCTTGAGGCAAGACTTAAATAAAATTAAAAGTATAAATATAAGGAGGAAGTATAGTATGGTTACTTTACTTATCGGCAAAAAAGGTTCAGGAAAAACAAAGAAGTTAATTCAACTTGCTAATGAAGCTGTAGCTGCTTCACCAGGTAATGTAGTAGTTATCGAAAAGGGTGCAAAGCTTACTTATGACATTACTTCTAAGGCAAGACTTATTGATACTGACCAGTACTCAGTAAGTGGTTATGATATGCTTTTTGGTTTTATCAGCGGTATCTGTGCAGGTAATTATGATGTCACAGATATTCTTGTTGATTCAACATTCAAAATTTGTCCATCTGCTTTAGATGGCATTGAAGATTTCACAAAGAAGCTTCAGGGACTTTCAGAAACTGCTCAGACTAATATTGTATTATTAATTTCTGCCTCAGAAGATGATCTTCCAAGCTCGATTAATGCTGTTTGTGAAAAAATTTAATTAGAACTTAATAATATATTGAGGCTGCTTCAGTTAAGAAACAGCCTCTTTTAGTATAAATTTTATTTTATTATAATTTGCCAATGCAACCGCTGTTAATAATAACAGCGGTTTTTTTTATTTTGAAATAAAATTATTCAGAATATATTAAATTGAAATCACTACCTAATATTTTTAAAGAAATCTTTTATTAATTTGCTACATTCTTCTTCTAATATTCCGCCTTCAAATTGTGGTTTGAAGTTGTTTTGCATATTCAGTACATTTAGTGCTGAGCCACAGGCTCCGTTTTTTAGGTCATATGCTCCAAAATAAACATTAGGGATTTTTGCATTAACAATTGCACCTGCACACATTGGGCAAGGCTCAAGTGTTACGTATAGCTCACATTCCCATAATCGCCAACCTCCCAGTTTTTTACAGGCTTGATAGATTGAATCAAGCTCGGCATGAAAAACAGCATTTTTTTTGGTTTCACGTTTATTAAATGATTTTGAAATTATTTCGTTGTTTTTTGTAACAATTGCTCCAACAGGAATTTCTCCGAGCTCATAAGCTTTTTTTGCTTCTCTAAGTGCAATTTTCATAAAAAATTCTTTATCCATAATTAAAAAAACCTATATTTGAAATGGTTTCTAATATCAGAATAACCAAAAAGACTATCATACCAACAGATGTAAGACATGTTGACATTTTACTTTTAAATGGTATTATGTCAGTGTCAGTTGTTTTATTTTCCATACTAAATAATTTTTTATCCTTGCTTAATATCAGCACTGAAATAATTCCCAAACATATTACTATGAGCATTGATACAGAATAAATTGTACTTATCTGATGTATGGTGAATTCCATAGAAGAGTCCATAATAGATACAACTACAGAAAAGCAATTATTTAAGAAGTGAATTATTATAGTTGGCAACAATGAATTAGTCTTAACAACGATAAAACCAAAAACAATTCCTAAAATAAAAGCAAAAGGAATTTGAATGATATTTCCGTGTAGGATACCAAATAGTATAGCGGAAACAATAACTGCGAAGGTATCTCCAAATTGTCTTAGTTTGCCTAAGACTATACCTCTTAGTGCAAATTCTTCAGCAATAGCAGGTACAATAGCAACACTTAGAATATACAGTATATTTTCTAATGGTGAATGTGTTATATAATTCATATCAAGAGTATTGGATATTCCTACTAATGACAGGTTATATACAAATATTTCAGCAATATAATCTCCTACAAAAGCTGTTGCAAATCCAACTGATACAAATAATACTAATTTGGAAAACCTTATTTTCTTAAAAGGAACAATTTTCTGAAGGGAGGTTTTTGATAATTTACAATAGAAAAGTCCCGGTATTATTAAACATGCTAAAGATGTAATACTCATTACAATAAATAAATTAGTGTTATCATTCAAACCTACACCGTTTATGCTTGAAACAGCTAAAAAAATTGTTGGAATAACAATCATAGAAATAAAGTAGGTAAAAAGGTAAAACCCTAAGCCGCTACTTGTTTTTCTTATTTGCTGTTTGTAATAATAATCCATATAATCACTCCAAAATACATCTTAACATAATGCATCTATTTATGCAAGAAAATATTATATTTAATGGTTACATTATTTTTACAAAAATTGACATTGAATTCTTGAAGTAATATACTGGATTAGTAAAATAATATAGTATAAGTGTGTCTATATTATTGCGACTATATTATTTTTAAATTGACTTTAGCTATTTTTTATTGTAGAATATTGGAAATAATTGTTTTCTGAATCAGGAGGATAATATGAATACAGCTGTTATTTTGGCAGGTGGTGTAGGTTCCCGTATGGGTGTTGACATACCAAAGCAATACCTTTTAGTACATGACAAGCCTATTATAGCTTATTGTCTTGATATTTTTCAAAAACACAAAAAAATAGATAAGATTGTAATTGTAGTTAGCGATAATTGGAAATCTTATGTAGAAGATTGTGTTAAAAAATATTGCATTACAAAGATTTGCGGATATGCACGAGCCGGCAAAACCCGTCAACATTCAATATATAATGGGTTAAAATCTATTTATGAAAATGCAAGAAAAACTGATGTTTGTATTATCCATGATGCAGCAAGGCCCCTGGTATCTGACAAAATTATAAATGATTGTATTACAGGTGCAATTGAAGAAGATGGTGCTATGCCTGTTATTTCACTTAAGGATACTGTTTATCAAAGTTCTGACGGAAAGTCAATTGACAATTTATTAAAGCGTTCCGAGCTTTTTGCAGGACAAGCACCTGAAAGCTTTAATTTTAAAAAGTATTTTGAAGTCCATAACTCTGTCACTGATGAGGAAATTGCCGGAACTTCCGGTAGTAGCGAAATTGCTTATAGACATGGTATGAAAATACGACTTGTAAAAGGCAGTGAGAAAAACTTCAAGATTACAACTATTGAAGATTTAGAAACATTTGAAACTATTATTAATAACCAATAAAGTATGGAGGATAAATGATGGATACAATGAAAGCTCGTGTACTGCACGGTATAGGTGATTTAAAATATGAATATGTTCCAATTCCCAAACTAAAACCTGATGAAGTATTATTGAAGGTTAAGGCTTGTGGAATATGCGGTTCAGACATTCCCAGAATATTTGTAAATGGAACCTATCATTTTCCGACAATTCCCGGACATGAATTTGCTGGTGAAGTTGTTGCGGCTGCCAGTAAAGAAAATGAAAATTTAATTGGTATGCATGCCGGTGTATTTCCATTAATCCCTTGTAAAAAGTGTACAAGTTGCAATAAGGGCGTTTTTGAAACTTGTAAAAGCTATGATTACTTAGGCTCACGTTCTGACGGTGCATTCGCAGAATATGTTAGGGTACCGGTTTGGAATTTGGTTCCTATTGCTGACAACCTTCCTTTTGAGGAAGCTGCAATGGCAGAGCCTGTTGCTGTTGGTCTTCATGCTTTAAGACGTGCACAGATTGAAATCGGTGATACTGTTGTAATATACGGACCGGGAACAATCGGTATGATTATTGCACAATGGGCCAGAGCTTGGGGCGCTAAAAAGGTACTTCTTGTCGGCACTGACCTTAATAACTATAATTTTATTGAAAGCCTTGGCTTTTACGATTATTTTAATGCTTCTAAAGGAAATCCCATTGAATGGGTAATGGAAAAGACAAACGGTAGTGGTGCTGACATAGCTATTGAAGCTGTTGGTATTGCTACAACTGCCTGTAATTGCCTTGATAGCGTTGCTTCCGGCGGCAAGGTTATTTTTGTAGGAAATCCGCATGGAGATTTCACATTTCCACAGAATACCTATTGGCAAATTCTCAGAAAGCAACTATCCATTTATGGTACATGGAATTCAAGTTATAATAACACACCGAAAAGCGACTGGAATATTGTGGTTGACGCAATGGCTTCAGAAACAATAAAAGTTAAGCCTCTTATTACTCACAGATTTACTCTTGAAAATATGGACAAGGGTCTTGAAATTATGAGAGATGGAAAAGAGTTTTACAGCAAGATAATGGTTATTAATGAATAATAGAGGTATATAATAATAGAGGTATATTATGAATGGTATTTTGTCACCATCAGTAATGTGTGCAGATTTATTAAATCTATATTCTGAGATTGAAAAGCTTGATAAGCTTGGTGTAGAGTATTTGCATATTGATTTCATGGATAATAAATTTGTTCCTAATATTACTTTTGATACAAATATGGTAAAAAGCTTTAAAAAACCTATGAAAAATATTTGCAGAGATATTCATATTATGGCATTTGAGCCTCAGCAGTTCTTCGATGCTATGGAAATATGCAAGGGGGATATGGTTTCAGTTCACTTTGAAGCCTGTGAAAATCCTCACAGTGTATTGGATGATATTAAAAAAAGAGGTGCTAAGCCTTGTATTGCTATTAGTCCTGATACACCTGTTGATACTGTAAAATCATTTTTAGATGATGTTTATGCTGTTTTGCTAATGACTGTATATCCGGGCTTTGCAGGTCAGCCTATGGCTCCAAAGAGTATGGAACGTCTTTCAGAGCTTAAAAATATTGTTGACCACTTTAATAAAGATGTTTTAATTGAGGTCGACGGTCATGTAAGTTGGAATCATTGTCAAGAAATGAGAAAACGCGGAGCAGACATTTTTGTTGCCGGTTCATCTTCTGTTTATGGCAAGGATTTAGAAATTGAAGCGGCTGTTAATAAATTTTATGATTTAGTTAAATGATTGCTAAACAGCACTTTTTGGAGGGTTATTTTTGCAATACAAGTTGAATATAAATAGTATTGTTGTTGAAAAAAGAAACATGACAATTAATATTAGCGGTGAGTTTATTGATAAGTCTATTAGCTCACGTTTTTTGTCAACGCCTAAAGTAGTTTTTTATTTTGATAATGGTAAGGAAGACAGACGTATTCCTATGGTTATATCTATGCAAAATATTACATACATTAGCGGTAAATGTATGTTCCATGGGGAATATAGTTACAGGCTTGATTATCTTTTTTGGAAAACCAGAAATCTTGATATTCCCTGTGATTTTTATTTTAATCTTAGTTTCGCTGATTTTTATGAAGAAAAAGTAAAAATAGATGTAACCCCTTCTGAATTTATACAGGATGAAAAGTTCTTCACTATGAAAGCTTGCGGTGATCATTTTGTTATAAACAAAAGATCGGATAAACTCAACAGGGAAAACAGAGCATCATTTTTAGTTAAAAAGTGTAATAGCCTTCTTAAGTTTATTTGTTTAATTCTTTCAATTCCTTTAATTCCTTTGTTTATTCTTGAAGCATTGCTTACTTTTACCGGCTTTACATCAATGCCAAAAAAGATTGAAACGGAAAATAAACTTGTACGAATTGCTTCATATGTACTTAACAGAATGTGTACTGTATCTAAACAATCTATTACTGTTGATAAATATAAAAGAAGTTTGATTCGATTTAAATATAAAATTAAAAAACGTATGAAAGTGCAGCCAAATAAGATTACATTTTTTTCTGCAAGACGTGAGGAAATTTCCGGCAACTTTGAGTTTGTATATAATAAGCTAAAAGAAGATAAAAATCTTGAGATTAACTTTCTTTTTAATACAAAATCATTCAGATATATGACTAGAAGTGAAATCAATGAGTTTACAGAAGCCTGTGCTACAAGCAAAGTTATTATCCTTGATGAATACACTCCTCAGATTCATCTCATTGATTTAAAGCCAGAAACAAAATTAGTTCAATTGTGGCACGCTTGCGGTGCATTTAAAACCTTTGGTTTTACAAGACTTGGCAAACCAAAGGGTTCTCCCCAAGCTACCAGAAACCACAGATCTTACGATTATGTAACTGTAAGTTCAGCCTATTGTAAAAAATGCCATTCAGAAGGTTTCGGTATTAATACTGATAACGTTGTTCCAACAGGTATTGCCAGAACTGATATATTTTTTGATGAAGAATACAAGAATAAATTTAGAAAGTCATTTTTCGAAACTTATCCTAATTTTAAAGGTAAAAAGATTATTCTTTTTGCTCCTACTTTTAGAGGTGACTTAAAAGGTAGTGCAAATTATCCAATGGAATTGTTTGATGTTAATGAAGTATGTGATACTTTAGGTGATGATTATGCCATCATTATTAAACATCATCCTTTCATACTTGAGAAGCATCCTATTCCTGAGGAATTTTCTGACAGAGTTATTGATTTATCAGAGAATACTGAAATCAATGATCTTCTTTTTATAAGCAATATTGTAATTACTGACTATTCTTCACTTGTATTTGAAGCATCATTAATGAACATTCCAATGCTTTTCTATGCTTATGATTTGCAGTCTTACATTAAATCAAGGGATTTTTATTTTGATTTTAAGTTATATATTCCCGGGAAAATCTGCACGTCACTTTATACTTTGCTAGACGCAATCAAAAAAGAAGATTTTGAAACAGAGCGTATTGGTAGATTCAGAGATATGTTCTTTGATAATCTGGACGGAAATTCATCTCAGCGTATCGCAAATTTGATTTATAAATGTTTAGAAGAATAAAAATACTTGACAAGGTTAATTTATTGTTGTATAATCAACTCGTAAAATAAAGCAAAGCAGAAATGCTTTCACCTGTGGGGTGTCGTCTGCACGGGTCAATACTTTGTTAACTTTGTTTAATTATGTATTGTTATGCGGACGGAATTTCTGTCCGCATTATTTTTATTATTAATTGGAGGTGCTTTGTTATTAGTAAGCAGGACATTCAAATCAATGAGGAAATTCGTGACGATGAGTTGCGGGTTATTGGTTCTAATGGCGACCAGTTGGGAATTATGTCGTCTAGTGAGGCTCTTGATTTGGCAGCTAGGGAAGATCTTGACCTGGTTAAAATTGCACCACAGGCTAAACCGCCGGTATGCAAAATTATGAACTACGGCAAGTATAGATTTGAACAAGCAAAAAGAGAAAAGGAAGCTCGAAAAAATCAACATATTATTGATATTAAGGAAATCAGACTTTCTTTAAATATTGATACTCATGATTTTAATACAAAGCTTAATAATGCTGTTAAGTTTATTAAGCATGGCGACAAGGTTAAGGTTTCTATCAGGTTTAGAGGTCGAGAAATGGGACATTCAGAGTTTGGTTATGACCTTATGAAGCGATTTTCTGATGCTTGTGAAGAATTTGCAACTATCACCAAGCCTGCAAAGCTTGAAGGTCGTAATATGCTTATGTTTCTTGCACCAAAGACAAACAAGTAATTTATTCTAAGGAGGATATAAAATTATGCCAAAGATTAAAACACACAGCGGTGCTAAAAAGCGCTTTAAACTTTCAAAGAATGGTAAAGTAATTCGTGCACACGCTAACAAATCACACATTCTTAATAAGAAAACAACTAAGCGTAAAAGAGGTTTACGGCAGACAACTTGTGCTGATAAGACAAACGTGGCTCAGGTTAAACGTTTAATCCCTTACAAATAATAATTAAACAAATTTCGAAATCACGGAGGTAATATATTATGGCACGAGTAAAGGGTGCGATGGCAACTCGCAAAAGAAGAAAAAAAGTTTTAAAACTCGCTAAGGGTTATTTTGGTTCAAAATCAAGACACTTTAAAATGGCTAAACAGGCTGTTATGAAGTCCGGCAATTATGCATATATTGGACGTAAGCAGAAAAAGAGAGATTTTCGCCGTCTTTGGATTACGCGTATCTCAGCTGCTTGTAAAGCTAACGGCATTAACTATTCAACATTTATAAATGGTCTTAAAAAGACAGGCATTACATTAAATCGTAAAATGCTTTCAGAAATTGCTATTTCTGATCCTACCGCTTTTACAGCTCTTGTTGAGCAGGCAAAAGCTGCTAAATAATTAGTTTTAAATGCGTTTGGGATTTTCCCCAAACGCTTTGCTATTTTATATTGGTGAAATTATGAATAATATTTCCAGCAAAGAGAACGCTTTAATAAAAAATATTGTAAAACTAAATAAAAGTGCAAAACAACGTAGGGAACAAGGATTATTTGTAGCTGAGGGTATAAGAATATGTGAAGACGCTATGCTTTCAGAATGTACTATTAAAGCAGTTTTTGTAACTGATAATGCATTAAAAAAATACAGCCGCATTATAAATAAAATCATTAATTATTCAGATTCAGCATATTCTGTTACAAACTCTATATTTAGTGTTATTTCAGGTACTAAAACACCACAAGGTGTACTTTGCTTAATAAAAACTCTTGACAAACCTAGTCTATTTGATAAAATAAAATATGATGGTAAATTTTTGGCTCTTGATAATATTCAGGATCCAAGCAATCTCGGAACCATATTTAGAACTGCTGAAGCAGTTGGTATAAATGGAATTATTATGTCCAAAGATTGTTGTGATGCTGTTTCGCCTAAGGTTGTAAGAGGTACTATGGGTGCAATATTCAGAATGCCTTATATAATAGTTGAGTCAATACCGACTTTTTTATATGAACATAAAGAATTGACATCTTTTGCTGCTGTTGTTGATAAAAACGCTAAAAGTATTTTTGAAATTGATTTTTCCGACCCTTGCGTTTCTGTTATAGGAAATGAAGGCAATGGACTAAAAAATGAAACAATTGATGTATGCAGTGAGAAATTCACCATTCCTATGGCGGGCAGTGCAGAATCTCTTAATGCTTCTGTTGCCGCTAGTATTGTTATGTGGGAAATGATAAGATGAAAAACCTAAGGTATTGGATTTGGTTTACAGAAAGCATTGGTTACTGTACTTTTAAAGCTAAACAAATTACTCAGTTGTATGATAGTATAGCGGAGTTTTATAACGGAGGAGAAACAGAGTGGAGATTTTCCGGTTTGTTTTCAAATGCCGAAATTGATAAGCTTAAGAAAACTCCTCTTGCTGTTGCAGACCGTATTATATCCAAATGCTGTGAATTAAGCTATGAAATGATAACTTTAGAGGATAATCATTATCCTAAATGTCTGAAATCTATAGATGATCCACCTGCTGTATTGTATATAGCCGGTATGTTGCCTGATATTGATAACAGATTATCAATTGCAATAGTCGGAACACGCAGAGCTTCAAAATATGGCACTTCAAGTTCATTTAATTTTGCCAACAGATTGGCTTCTGTTGGAGTTACTATAGTAAGCGGCGGTGCTTTGGGAGTAGATTGTGCTTCACATTACGGCACTTTAGCGGCAGATGGCGTTACTATATGCGTACTTGGCTGTGGAATTAACTATGATTATCTGAGAGAAAACGCAAAAATGCGTAGTGATATTACTTTTAAAGGTGCTGTTATTTCGGAATATCCACCGGACACTAAGCCCTATTCATATAACTTTCCTCAGAGAAACCGCATTATTTCTGCTCTGTCTGATGGTATTTTGCTTATTGAAGCTGGAAAGAAAAGCGGTTCATTAATTACTGTAAATATTGCTTTAGAGCAAGATTTTCAAAAGAAAATTTTTGCCTTAGCCGGCACTAATGATCCACGATTTGATGGTTCTAATGATTTAGTAAAAAGCGGTATTGCTTTCCTTGTAACTGATTATAAGGATATTTTAAATGCATATAATAATATTTATGCTACTACAGAATTTGACATAAGAATACCTGAGGGAGAGGTAATTGATTTAATCCCGGTTAAAGGTAAAGCTCCTAAGAAATTTGAGGGCTTTGCTGTTAATGATTTATCTGATTTACCTGTTCATAAGGAAAATTTGAATTTAAATGAAGTGGAAAAACAAATATATTATGCTATAAACAACGAACCTTTACACATTGATAAATTATCGGAAATAACCGGGATTCCTGTATATAAACTTCTTGCATCATTGACTATACTTGAAGTAAAGGGATATATTAAATGTGTTCAGGGAAGAAGTTATATATTAGTATAAATTTGGAGGAAAAAATGTCCAATCTTGTAATTGTTGAGTCCCCTGCGAAGGCTAAAACAATAAAAAAATATCTTGGAAAAGATTTTGAAGTTGTTGCTTCAATGGGTCATGTGCGTGACTTGCCACAAGCTCGTTTAAGTGTTGATATAAAAAATAATTATGCTCCTAAATACTCTATTATTAAGGGAAAAGAAGCATTAGTTAAAAAATTAAAAAACATTGCAAAAAATTCTGATTCTATATATCTAGCAACTGACCCTGACCGTGAGGGTGAAGCTATATCATGGCATCTTGCATATCTTTTGGACTTAGATGTTAATGATAATAACAGAGTTGAATTTAATGAGATTACTAAAAGCGGTGTTATGGAAGGTATGAAAGCACCACGTTCTATAAATATTAATTTAGTAAATGCACAACAGGCAAGACGTGTTTTAGACAGACTTGTTGGCTATAAATTAAGTCCTTTTGTATCGCAAAAAATCAGACGTGGTATGTCTGCAGGACGCGTCCAGTCTGTAGCTGTGAGAATTATTGTTGACAGAGAAAATGAAATACGCAAATTTAATTCTGAGGAATATTGGACAATTGATGCAAAATTCATTCCTAAGGGAACAAGAAAGGCTTTTCCTGCATCTTTATATTTAGGAAAAGATAAAATCAAAAATAAAGAAGAAGCAGATAAAATTATATTAGACTTAGAAGGTGCTGAGTTTATTATCACTAAGGTTAAAAACGGCACCAGAAGAAAAAGTCCTGCGCCTCCTTTTATTACTTCTACATTGCAACAGGAAGCTTCAAGAAAACTTGGATTTCAATCTCGCAGAACTATGAAGGTTGCCCAGGAACTTTATGAAGGTATTGATATTGATGAAATGGGTGCAACCGGTCTGATTACCTATATGAGAACTGACTCATTGCGTGTATCAAATCAGGCTGTTCATGATGCATATGAATATATAAATAAAAACTTTGGAGAAAAGTACTTGCCTTCAAAGCCAAGAGTGTTTAAATCTCGGTCAAACGCTCAGGATGGTCATGAAGCTATAAGACCAACTATGCCGGCATTGGAGCCTGATCAAATTAAATCAAATCTTACTAGTGATCAGTATAAGCTTTATTCTTTAATATGGAAAAGATTTATTGCCTCTCAAATGTCTGATTGCGTTCAAAAAACTACTCAAGCAGATATTGAGGCAAATGGATATGTTTTTAAGGCTTCAGGTTATCATGTGGGATTTGACGGATTTACTACCTTATATGTTGAGAGTAAGGACGTAACCGAAGAAAAAAATACAGAGCTACCTCAACTTGAAAAGGATATGCCAGTCAGAAAAAAAGAAATTGTGCCTAATCAGCATTTTACTCAACCTCCTTCCAGATATACAGAAGCTTCCTTGATTAAAGCTTTAGAAGAACATGGAATAGGCAGACCGTCAACATATGCCGCTACAATTTCTACTATTACAAGTCGAGAATATGTAAAAAGAGAATCAAAATCTCTTATTCCTACTGAGCTGGGTGAAGCTATGGTAAATCTTATGAAAGAGAGATTTCCTAAGATAGTAAATGTAAAGTTTACTGCGCAGATGGAGCAGCAACTTGATACTGTCGAAAACGGTAGCGTTAAATGGGAAGAGCTTATCGATGAGTTTTATCAGGATTTTGAAAAAACTCTTAAAAAAGCTAAGACCGATATGGACGGTGTAAAAATTGAGCTTAAAGAAGATCAAACTGATATTATTTGTGAAAACTGCGGTAGAAATATGGTTGTTAAGGTAGGCAGATTTGGTAAATTTATAGCTTGTCCGGGTTATCCTGAATGTAAGAATGTTAAAAAGTTTGTACAAAAAATAGGTGTTTCTTGTCCAAAATGTGACGGAGATGTAATTGTAAAGACCACAAAGAAAAAAAGAGTTTTTTATGGTTGCAGCAATTATCCAAAGTGTAATTTTGTTTCATGGAATGAGCCGGTAAATGAAAGATGTCCTCGGTGCGGCGAGATATTATTTAAGAAAAGTGGTAAAAAACGTACAATTTACTGTGCCAAGGAAGGCTGTGGATATGTTAAACCACTGTAAAAGGAATAATTATGTTTATTAATATTATCGGAGCAGGACTTGCAGGTTGTGAAGCTGCATATCAGGTTGCTAAACGTGGTATAAAAGTTAATCTTTATGAAATGAAACCGCAGAAAAAAAGCCCTGCTCATAAAACAGATTTGTTTGCAGAGCTTGTATGTTCCAATTCATTAAAAGCTAAAAGGGTTTCTTCAGCCGCAGGATTATTAAAAGAAGAAATGAGATATTTTGATTCTCTTCTTCTTAAATGTGCCGATGCATCATCTGTTCCTGCTGGCGGAGCATTAGCTGTAGACAGAGAAATTTTTTCAAAAGCAGTTACCGATTATATTAATTCAAATGATAATATACATATTATAAGAAAAGAAGTTACTGAATTACCAAAGGACGGTATCAACATTATTGCTACTGGACCATTGACTTCTGATAAGCTATCAGAGTCGATTACAGATGAATATAGTGATTGTCTACATTTTTTTGATGCCGCTGCACCTATTGTAACTTTGGAAAGTATTGACATGGATAATGCTTTTTATGAGTCACGTTACGATAAAGGTGATGGCGATGATTATCTAAACTGTCCTATGAATAAAGAGGAGTATGTGACTTTCTATAACGCTTTGATTAATGCTGAAAGAGCAGTCTTAAACGATTTTGATGTTCAAGATTCAAAGGTGTATGAAGGCTGTATGCCTATTGAAATTATGGCACAACGAGGCAAGGATACAATTCGATTTGGACCTATGAAGCCTGTTGGACTTACAAATCCTAAAACCGGTCACAGACCATGGGCTGTTTTACAGCTTCGTAAAGAAAACGCTGAGGGCACAATGTTTAATCTTGTCGGTTTTCAAACTAACCTTAAATTTCTTGAGCAAAAGAGAGTGTTTGGCTTGATTCCGGCTTTGCGAAATGCTGAATTTGTAAGATATGGAGTTATGCATAGAAACACTTTTCTTAATTCTCCCATATTGCTTAATGAGGATTTCAGCACTAAAGAAAACCCTAATTTGTTTTTTGCTGGACAAATTACAGGAGTTGAAGGCTATATGGAATCCGCTTCTTCTGGTATAATAGCAGGAATTAATGCTGCAAACAGATGTGAGGATTTACCATCAATGAAATTACCTGAAACTACTATGATGGGTTGTTTATCAAAATATATTACTGATGCTTCTTTAAAGGATTTTCAGCCCATGGGAGCTAATTTTGGAATTTTACCCGAGCTTGAAAATAGACCCCAAAATAAAAAAGAAAGAGGACAAGCATATGCAGATCGCTCTTTGAAAGACTTAAAATCTTATATTGAGATGAGGTTTAATAATGAGATTAATAATTGACGCAATGGGCGGAGATAACGCTCCTCTTGAAATATTAAAAGGAACCTATGATGCGCAGCAGGAGTTTAGGATTGATTTTACGCTTGTAGGTCAGGAAGAAGTAATTAGAAAAATTTCTGCTGATAATAACTTAGATATATCAAAAATGAAAATTGTAAATGCTTCCGAGGTAATTACAATGGAAGATGACGCTGATTCTGTGTTAAAGAAAAAACCTAACAGCTCTATGGCAGTTGCATTAAAATTGCTTTCAGAAGGAAAGGGTGACGGATTTGTAAGTGCAGGAAACAGCGGAGCAATTTGTGTTGGCGGAACATTGATTGTTAAGCGTATAAAAGGTATTAAACGACCGGGCTTCTCACCGATTTTGCCTCATTTCAACGGCGGATGCTTTATGCTTATGGATAGTGGTGCAAATATTGAAACACGTCCTGAAATGCTTTTGCAATATGCCTTGATGGGTTCTGCATATATGGAAAAGGTTATGAAAATCAAAAATCCAAGAGTAGCCCTTGCAAACGTTGGAACCGAAGAACACAAAGGAACCGAGCTTCAGCATAAGGCATATGAGCTATTAAAAAATGCTGATATTAACTTTATCGGAAACATTGAGGGCAGAGATTTACCTTTTGGTGTCTGTGACTTAGTTCTATGTGATGGCTTTACAGGTAACTTAATTTTAAAAACATATGAAGGCGTTGCTAAAGCGCTTATGGGTAAGCTTAAGGATTTATTTAGCAGTAGCTTTAAAGGTAAGATGGCAGCAACTCTTGTAATGAGTGACCTTAAAAAAATTATTAAGGAATATGACTATAACGAGTATGGCGGAGCACCAATTATGGGCACAAGTAAGCCTGTATTTAAAGCTCACGGTAGTGCAAAGGCTAAAACCTTCAAGAATGCTATAAGATTAACTAAAGAGTATGTTGAAGCAAGTGTTATTGAGGAAATAAGCAATGCTTTGAATTTGAAAAAATGAGGATAGTATGAAAGATTTCGAAAACATAATTGAATATAAATTTAAAAACCCTAAGTTATTGGAGGAAGCGTTAACTCACTCTTCTTATGCCAATGAACATAGAGATAAGCATATTAAATGCAATGAAAGATTAGAGTTTTTAGGTGATGCCGTTCTGTCTATTGTAGTTGCTGATTATATATTTAAAAGCTTCCCGGATTTACCTGAGGGAGAGCTGACAAAATTGAGAGCGTCGCTTGTTTGTGAAAAAACTTTGTATATGTTTGGTAAGCAAATTAGACTGGGTGATTATCTTTTGTTAAGCAGAGGAGAAAGAAACGGAGGCGGTGCTGAAAGACCGTCAATCGTTTCAGATGCTTTTGAAGCTGTAATTGCTGCAATTTACCTTGACGGCGGTATTGAGGCCGCTGGTAAACATATACTTCGTTTTGTAATTTCTGAGGTTAAGAATATGAAAAAAAGACCTTTTAAAGATTATAAAACCACACTGCAGGAAATAGTTCAGAAAAATCCCGGAGAAATACTTGAATATCATATGGTATCAGAATCCGGTCCCGACCATGATAAGCATTTTGTTTTTGAAGTTCATCTAAACAGTAATGTTATAGGTAAAGGCGGAGGACGCAGTAAAAAAGAAGCAGAACAGAACGCAGCCAGAGAGGCCTTGGAGTTGATGGGTTATTAAACACTGTAATATTCCTATATTTATTCCTCATAACGGTTGTCCTCATAAATGTTCATTTTGCAATCAAAAACAAATAACAGGACAGTCATATCAGCCTAATGAAAATGATGTTATAGAAACAATTGAAAAAGCTGTAAATAATCTTGGTAAAAATACGAATAATGCTGAAATCGCTTTTTTCGGAGGAAGTTTTACTGCTATTGACAGAGAATATATGTTAAAACTTCTGAATGCAACAAGAAATTATATTCACAAATTCAGCGGTATTCGTATTTCAACCAGACCTGATTATATTGATGATGAAGTTCTCAGAATACTTAAAGAGTATAACGTTACTACAATTGAGCTTGGCGCTCAATCTATGTCTGATATTGTTCTTGAGGCAAATAACAGAGGACATAATTCTAATGATGTTATAAAAGCTTCAAGGCTTATAAAGTCAATGGGTTTTAATCTTGGTTTGCAGATGATGACAGGACTTTATAAAGCAACACCGGAGTCGGATTTACTTACTGCTGAAGAATTTATTTCCCTTAAGCCTAAATGTGTACGTATATACCCTACAGTTATAGTTAAAAATACTGATTTGGAAAAACTGTATAAAACAGGTGAATATGTACCTAACACATTAAATGAGTCTGTTGACCTTTGTGCAAAGCTGGTTATGATGTTTTATAATAACAATATTGACATTATACGATTAGGACTTCATTATAGCGACAGCCTTGTTGCGGGAAGTTTAGCAGATAATTATCATCCTGCTTTTAAAGAGCTTTGTGAAAGTAAAATTTTATTTGATAAATTCTTAAGTCTTACAAATAAACTATCTGCACAAAATTTAATTGTTTCAGTTAACCCTAAGTCTGTTTCAAAATTTATCGGACAGAACAGAAGCAATATAAATAAATTAAATGATTTAGGCTATTTAGTTTCTATTGAAAGAGATAGTAGTCTTAATAAGTACGATATATTAGTTAAGGAGAAAAGCTGAAATGTTGCTGAAATCCCTTGAATTACATGGTTTTAAAACCTTTCCTGATAAAACTAAATTATCATTTGACACAGGTATGACTGCTGTTGTAGGACCTAACGGTTCAGGCAAAAGTAACATTAGTGATGCTATTCGTTGGGTTTTAGGCGAACAAGCTCCAAAAAGTCTTAGATGTTCAAAAATGGAGGATGTTATATTTAATGGCACAGATGACAGAAAAGCCTTAGGTTATGCTGAAGTTACATTAAACATTGACAACAAAGACCGATTTTTGCAGTATGATGACGATGATGTTGCTGTCACAAGAAGATACTACAGAAGCGGTGACAGCGAATATCTAATAAACGGAGCACAGGTTCGTTTGCGTGATATAAACGAATTGTTTATGGATACCGGTCTTGGCAGGGACGGTTATTCTATGATAGGTCAGGGTAAAATTGACAGTATCGTTGCTTCCAAAGGTGAAGACAGACGTGAAATTTTTGAAGAAGCAGCAGGAATATCACGTTACAGATATAAGAAGATTGAGTCTGAAAGAAAGCTCAAAAGTACAGAGGACAACCTTTTAAGACTAAGAGACATCGTTGCTGACTTACAAGAAAGAATTGGCCCCCTTGAAGCACAGTCTAAAAAGGCAGAAAAATTTATTGAATATTCCGATGAAAAAAAGGACATTGAAATTTCTCTGTGGGTTAATACTCTTAATAACAGTCAAATATTATTAAAACAACAAGAAGATAAAATTGAAATATCAAGACTTCAGTATACAGAAGCTAACAAGTCTCTAGATAATATTCAGACTGAAACTGAAGAAATATATGTTAAAAACTGTGAGTTTTCTACAGAGATTGAAGAAATCAGAAAAAACGTAAATTCCGTAATCGCAGAAATAAGCTCAAAAAAATCTTCTGTATCAGTCGCTGAAAATGATATACTGCATAATCAGGCAAATATCAAACGAATTGAAGATGAAATTCAACAGGTAGATGTTGATGCGGTAGATTTTTTAAAAGATATTGATGACAAGAAAACTAAAATTTCAGAACTTAGTAATAATATTTCGGAAAAACAATCTCAGTATAATTTAGCTGCTGAAAAGCTAAACAATATTAATCTTGATTCAAGTCGTAATGGCGATGTTATACAGGAGTTAAGCTCTAAGCTGGCTGCTCTAACATCTGAATCTGCAGATGCCAGGGTTCTTCAAATGACAAGCGTTACCGCTATTTCTGATTTACATAATCGTATAGAGTCAATAAGCGGCTCGTATGAAGATAAAAAAGAACAGCTAAAAATCACATCAGAAATTATGAATAACTATAAAAAAGAAATTGACAGATGCAATGACCTAGTGAATTCTACAGCTAACTCAATCAGCGGATTGGAAATTAAACTTCAGTCAAGACTTCAAAAGCGTGAAAAATTAAAGGAAATCTCTGATAAGCTAAATCTTGATGTACAGGAATGTTTAAGAAAAATTAAACTTCTTGAAGACCTGGAGAGAAATTTTGAGGGCTTTTCCTATTCGGTTAAAGCTGTTATGAAAGGCTCGAAAGACGGAAGATTAAAGGGAATACATGGACCTGTATCAAGAGTTATTGAAGTACCTAAGGAATATACTGTAGCTATTGAAATAGCTCTGGGTGCTGCGATGCAAAATATTGTTACAACAACCGAACAGGATGCTAAAAACGCTATTGCATTTTTAAAACAGCAGGATAAGGGAAGAGCAACATTCTTACCTATGAATACAATTAAGCCCAAAAAATTTAGTGAAAAGGGTTTAGACGACTGTTATGGATTTATTGGAGTCGCATCTGATATATGTAATTGCAAACCCGAATATAATAACATTTTGAGTTCGCTTTTGGGTAGAATAGTAGTTGCTGATGACTTGAATTCTGCTACAGTAATTGCTAAAAAATACGGATATAGATTTAAAATAGTTACAATTGACGGACAGGTTGTAAATGCCGGCGGTTCATTAACAGGCGGCTCACTTGGTAAAAAGTCAGGACTTTTGTCACGTGCCAGTGAAATTTCAAGTGCTAAAGAAAAAGTTAAAAGGCTTCAGGAAAAAGCAATTCTTGCAGAAAAAGAATTAGAAAAAGCAATCTCTGATTATTCTAAGGTTGAAGCCAATATACTTGGAGCAAGAGGAGATTTGTCAAATGCTAAGCAGGAACAAATTCGTATTCTTACTGAAGCTAAAGCCTGTGAAAATGATTTGAATATGCAAAATATGGCTATTTCTGATGCCGAAAGTGAAATTGAAAGCTGTAAAGAACGTTTGGAAAAATGTAAAGCCAATGAAAAATCTGCTGAAGAAAGTCTGAAAAAAATTAATAAAGAAATTTCCGATTGTGAATCTAAACTTGAAAAAATCTCGGGAAATCGTTCAAAGCTCACTGAAGAACGTGAAAGTATTTCTCAGCTTTTACAGAATATTAAACTTGAGATTGTAACTGCACAAAAGGATATTGAAACACTAAATTCGGAAATTTCATTTGCACTTTCCACTGAGCAAAACAGAGAAGAAAGAAAACAGGAAATGTTTGCTCAAATAGATAATTACACAGCAGTTATTAATAAAACAAAGGCGAATATTACTTTGCTTAAAAAAGATATTGAAGCATTAAATGATAAAGTCAAATCTCTTAATGATGATATTGATAAAATAAATGAAAAGAAAGAAAACTTGGAAAAACGTACAACAGAGCTAAGATTATTAGAACGTGACAAAACAAATGAGCGTGAAATTGCCGGTCGTGAGTTATCAAGGTTAGAGGAGCGTAAAATAAATCTTCAAAAAGAATTTGATGATATCATAACAAAGCTTTGGGAAGAATATCAGCTTACAAGAAAAGAAGCTCAGGAAAAGGCTGTCCATATTCCGGATATTTCAGCTTCACAGGTACGTCTTAATGAGCTTAAGTCAAAGATACGTAATTTGGGTAATGTAAATGTATCTGCAATTGAGGAATATAAGGAAGTATCTGAAAAATATGAATTTATAAGTACTCAAGTAAAAGATGTTGAAAAATCAAAGAGAGAAATAGAAAAACTTATTGCTGAGCTCACCAAACAGATGCAGGAAGAGTTTATCACAAGTTTTGAAAAAATCAACCGAAATTTTACTTATACATTTAAAGAACTGTTTGGCGGAGGTACAGCTTCGTTATCTCTTACCGATCCACAGGAGATACTTACAAGCGGAATTGATATTGTAGTTCACCCACCTGGAAAAATTGTTGTACATCTTGATGCGCTTTCAGGCGGAGAGAAAGCTTTAGTTGCTATTGCACTATATTTTGCAATTATGAAATTTAGACCTGCGCCGTTCTGTGTCATGGATGAAATTGAGGCAGCTCTTGATGATGTTAATGTTGATAGATTTGCTCAGTATGTTCGCAATATGACACATAGCACCCAGTTTATTCTTATTACACACAGACGTGGTACTATGGAAGAAGCAGATGTTCTATATGGTGTTACTATGCAGGACGAAGGTGTTTCAAAACTTCTTAGCCTTAGAGCAAGCGAAGTTGCTGCAAAGCTTGGAATTTAATGTTAAAGGATATATATTCTATGGGATTTTTTACAAAGATTAAAGATGGGCTTAAAAAAACAAGAAATGCCGTTGTTGGACAAATTGATTCAATGCTTAAGTCCTTTACAAAAATTGACGAGGATTTATTTGAAGAATTAGAAGAACTTTTAGTTATGGGTGATGTTGGAGTTGTAACTGCTCATGATATTTGTGATAAGTTGAGAGTTAAGGTCAAAGAAACAGGAACTACTGATCCTAATGAAATTCATACACTTTTAGAGCAGGTAGTTTCTGATATATTAACAGGCGGTCAAGAAATGAATCTGTCAACTAAACCGTCGGTAATATTGGTTATAGGTGTAAACGGTGTTGGAAAAACCACAACAATCGGTAAAATGGCAAACCTTTACAAAAATGAAGGAAAAAAAGTGTTGTTAGCTGCCGCTGATACTTTCAGGGCTGCTGCTATTGACCAACTTAAAATATGGGCGGACAGAAGTGGTTGTGATATTATAAAGCAAAATGAAGGCTCAGATCCTGCTGCTGTAGTTTATGATGCTATTTCTGCTGCAAAGGCTCGTAACTCTGATATTATTATTGCTGATACTGCCGGCAGACTTCATAATAAAAAGCACCTTATGGACGAGCTTGCTAAGATTAACAGAATTATTGACCGTGAGTTGCCAAATGCTGACAAGGAAGTTTTGCTTGTATTAGACGCAACAACTGGACAAAATGCAGTTTCGCAGGTGGAGCATTTCAAAACTGCCACAGGAATTACAGGTATTGTATTAACAAAGCTTGACGGAACTGCCAAGGGCGGTATTGTATTAGCTATTAAGAATGCACTTGATGTACCGGTAAAGTTCATAGGTGTTGGTGAGCAGATTGATGATTTGCAGCCATTTGAACCTGAAAAATTTTCAAAAGCATTGTTTGATTTCAATGACTGAGGTAAATTGGTCAACTACCAATCCCCTAAAGAGAATTGGCTTGTAAATACCCAGTCGTAGTAAAGGCTTTTGTCTTCGACCTTTAACCCCAACAGGCATTACATCAGGGGTCGGTTGACAGCAACCCTTACAGGAGAGATTTGCTCACCTGTAACTACTAAGCGTAGTTTTGAATTTGTATCAGGTACTAAACTTCTCATGCGGTACAAATTCCGATATCTTAGTATATTTTATGCAATGCTGGGATTTCGTATTGCAACCCCGTATATACTTTTCAAAGAACAAAGAGTGCCTTCGGCGTACGATATGCACAACGGTTTTCTTTTGGTTAAATGTTAGCACAAGTAATTCTTTTATAGCAACAAATTTTAGAAAAGGAGGACGGTGCTACTCCCACCCCTTAAAAGGAGTGGGTTTCTGTGCCTGAATTTTTTATGAAATATATTATCGGAACAAATAATCCTAAAAAATTAATTGAATTACAAAGGATATTAGCTCCTTTGAAAATTGAAGCTGTAACTGCAAAGCAAGAAGGTATTTCTCTTGATGATGTAGAAGAAAACGGTACGACATTTCTTGAAAATTCTTATATTAAAGCTGAAGCAGCTTGTAAAAAGACGGGAATACCGGCAATTGCTGATGACTCAGGCTTGTGTGTAGATGCTCTTGATGGCAGACCCGGTATATATTCAGCTCGTTATGCGGGTAAAAATGCTACTGATAGTGACAGAATAGTGAAGTTGCTTAGTGAAATGAAAAATGTTGAAGAAAATAAACGTACAGCTTGTTTTGTATCGGCAATTACCTGTGTGTTTCCTAATGGTGATATTATTCAAGCTGAAGGAAAATGCTTTGGTAAAATCGCATTTAAACCCGATGGCGACAATGGATTTGGATATGATCCAGTCTTCTTAAGAAACGGTGTATCATTTGGCAAGCTGACACCTGAAGAGAAAGATAAAGTAAGTCACAGAGGTAACGCTTTAAGAGATTTTCAGAATAAACTGAAAGTATATTTGGAGGAAAAAATGTTAACAAGTAAACAGAGAGCATACCTCAGAGGTATTGCTAATTCTATAGATACAATTTTGCATATAGGTAAAGGCGGAATGTCTGATGAAATAATAAAGCTGGCTGACGATGCTTTAATTTCCCGTGAGATTATTAAAGGTAAGTGTCTTGAAAACTGTGAACTTACACCAAGTGAAGCTGCTGAAATTATTGCTGAAAAGATTTCTGCTGATGTTGTACAGGTAATAGGTTCAAAATTTATTTTATACAGACCTAATCCTGATGAACCTATAATTAAGCTTCCAAAGATAAAAAAATGAGAGTAGCTTTATTTGGCGGTAGTTTTAACCCAATTCATTTAGGACATTATAAGTTGGTTAACTATGTAATTAGCGAGTTTAAAATTGATAAGGTTATTGTCATGCCCACTTGGAAAACTCCATTAAAGGATAATTCTAATTTTGCAAGTGCCGAGGACAGGCTTAAAATGTGTCAACTGGCTTTCGAAAATTTATCTTCTGTTGAAGTTTCCGACTTAGAAATTCAGCGAAAAGGAAGAAGCTACACATATTTGACTTTAACTTCTATTAAGGAAAATTATCCTAATGATGACTTTTTTTTGCTTGTCGGGGCAGATATGTTTTTAAGTTTGGAAAAATGGATGTGTTTTGAAGAAATTTTCAAAATTGCTTCAATAATTGTTGTCCCGAGGAATTGCAATGATGATAATCTTGTATCATATTCAGTTTATCTTAAAGAAAAATATAACTGTAATTCTAATGTTATGAATCATGGTGTAATGGATATAAGTTCAACTGAAATCAGAGATAAATTAAAAAATTCTGAGTATGTTTTGAATTTAGTCGATAAGAGGGTACTTAACTATATAAAGAAAAATCATTTGTATGGGATATGATTTTATGAATATAAATTATTATTTGGAGCTTATAAAAAGCAGAATGGGTGAGAAGCGTTTTGTCCATAGCGTAAATGTTTCAAAATCTGCCGTAAAGCTTGCAATGCTTTACGGTGCCGATACTGATAAGGCTGAACTTGCAGGAGTATTACACGATTGTTGCAAAGAAATTTCGAAGAAAGAAATGTTGCAAATAATCTCTGATGGTGGTATAATACTTGATGTTGTCGAACAGGCTTCAAATAAACTATGGCACCCAATAGCCGGGGCTTGTTATGCTCGTGATGTATTAAAAATTGATGATGAAGATATTTTAAATTCTATTAGGTATCACACAACCGGACGAGCAAATATGTCAATTCTTGAAAAAATAATTTTTACTGCTGATTTTATCAGTGAGGAAAGAAACTATAATGGCATAGAAATTATGAGAAAAAAAGCCTTTAGAAATATTGAGGAAGCCATGCTTTATGGTTTGCAATTTACTATTTCAGATTTATCCAAAAGAAAACTTGTAATACATACCAATGCAATTAATTGTTATAATGATATTGTAATTAATTTAGAAAAGAAAGGTTTGTTATAATGACAACTTATGAACAAGCTGTTAAAATAGCAGAAATACTTAGCAATAAACTGGGTTCTGATATTAAAGTAATTGAAATTACGGATGTTTCTATTCTTGCCGATTATATGGTTATTGCAACAGGCGGAAGCAGTACACAGGTTAAAGCTCTTGCTGATGAAGTTGAGTTTAAAATGGACGAGCTTGGATATTCAGTAAGTCATATTGAGGGCTATCGTTCAAACAGTTGGATTCTTCTTGATTTTATTGACGTTATTGTTAATGTATTTAATGAAGAGGCAAGAAGTTTTTATGATTTAGAACGTTTGTGGCAGGACGGAAAAGAAATAGACTTAACCGGTATAATAGATTAATTATTGTAAGTTAAGAAATTTCGGGAGGGCATATTTTGAAATACAATCACAATATTATTGAGAAAAAGTGGCAGAATATTTGGGAGGAAAAGGGTGTTTTCCATGCAGAAAATGAAAATAACAAGAAAAAGTTTTATGCCTTGATTGAATTTCCATACCCTTCAGGTCAGGGACTTCACGTAGGACACCCAAGACCCTATACAGCTTTAGATGCAGTTGCGCGTAAGCGCAGATTGCAGGGTTATAATGTGCTTTATCCAATTGGCTGGGATGCTTTTGGCTTGCCTACAGAAAACTATGCAATTAAAAATCATATTCACCCTGAGATTGTAACAAAACAGAATATTCAGCGTTTTAAAAAGCAGATTCAGTCATTAGGCATTTCCTTTGACTGGAGCAGAGAGATTAATACAACTGATCCGAGCTACTATAAGTGGACTCAGTGGATTTTCTTACAGCTTTTCAAAAAAGGTTTGGCTTATAAAAAGGAAATGAATGTAAACTGGTGTACTTCCTGCAAGTGTGTACTTGCAAATGAGGAAGTAGTAAACGGTGTTTGCGAGCGTTGCGGAAGTGAAGTTATACATAAAGTTAAATCACAATGGATGTTAAAAATCACGGCTTATGCCGACAGGCTTATTGAAGATCTGGATTTAGTTGATTATCCCTCTAGGGTTAAGGCTCAGCAAAAAAACTGGATAGGTCGTTCAACCGGCGCTGAAGTTGACTTCACAGCAACAACAGGTGATAAACTTACAGTTTATACAACACGATGCGATACACTTTTCGGTGCTACATATATGGTTATTTCACCTGAGCACCCACTTATTGAAAAATGGGCAGATAAACTTGAAAATATTGATGAAGTCAGAGATTACCAAGCAGTAGCTGCAAAAAAATCTGACTTTGAACGTACAGAGGTAGCTAAAGATAAAACAGGTGTTCTGCTAAAAGGCGTAAGAGCTATTAACCCTGTAAATAATACCGAAATTCCTATTTTTATTTCCGACTATGTACTTGTATCCTATGGAACTGGTGCAATTATGGCTGTTCCTGCTCATGATACTCGCGACTGGGAATTTGCAAAGAAATTTAATCTTCCTATCATTGAGGTAGTTAAGGGCGGAGAGAATGTGCAGAAAGAGGCCTTTACCGATTGTGCAACAGGTATTATGACAAACTCCGGCTTTTTAAATGATTTAACTGTTGAAGAAGCTAAGGCAAAAATGATTGAGTGGCTTACTGAACAGAGAATAGGCAGAGCTAAGGTTAATTATAAACTGCGTGACTGGGTATTTTCACGTCAAAGATATTGGGGAGAACCAATTCCAATTGTACATTGTGAAAAGTGCGGATATGTTCCGATTGATGAAAGTGAACTTCCCCTTGAACTGCCAATGGTAGATTCATATGAGCCAACAGATAATGGCGAATCTCCGCTTGCAAAAATGACAGAATGGATTAACACAACCTGCCCTTGCTGTGGAGGTAAAGCTAAGAGAGAAACTGATACCATGCCTCAGTGGGCAGGTTCATCATGGTACTTCTTAAGATATATGGATCCACATAATGACAAAGAACTTGCCTCAAAAGAAGCTCTGAAGTATTGGTCTCCTGTTGATTGGTACAACGGTGGTATGGAACACACAACACTTCACCTTTTATACAGCCGTTTTTGGCACAAGTTTTTATATGATTTAGGTATTGTCCCAACTAAGGAGCCATACGCAAAGCGTACCAGCCATGGCATGATTCTCGGTGAGAACGGCGAAAAAATGTCTAAATCTCGTGGCAATGTTGTAAATCCTGATGAAATTGTCGAAAAGTATGGCGCAGATACAATGCGACTGTATGAAATGTTCATAGGTGATTTTGAGAAGGCTGCTCCTTGGAACCCTTCAAGTATTAAAGGCTGCCGCAGATTTGTTGATAGATTTTGGAATTTACAGAATATTTTAGTAGAAGATAATATAATCCGTCCTGAACTTGAAAGTGTATTTAACAAGACAATAAAAAAGGTTGGAGATGACATTGAAAATATTAAGTTCAACACTGCTATTGCCAGTCTTATGGCATTAATTAATGATGTAACGTCCTTTGGCAGTATTAGTAAGAAAGAGCTTGCTATATTTACAATTCTTCTTAACCCATTTGCTCCTCATGTAACAGAGGAAGTATGGGAAATTTGCAACCTTGGAGAAGGTATTGTTGCTGAACAGAATTGGCCTGAATATGATGAGTCGAAATGCGTTGAAGAATCGATTGAAATTGCTGTTCAAGTTAACGGAAAAGTTAAAACTAAGCTTAATATTCCTGTAGATGCTGAACAAGAGCAGGTTTTATCACTTGCAAAGTCTGATAAAAACGTAGCTAAATATATTGAGGGTATGAACATTATTAAAGAAATTTACGTAAAGGATAGGATTGTAAATATAGTCGCTAAGCCATAAATGTTACAAATTGGTGTTGTTTAACTATTTTTTTGATACCTATTGACATTTTATGTAAATATGTAGTATAATACTATTTGAAATTTATTGCAAATTACCCATGCCTTTTGGCAGATGGGAGGGAAATAGAAATGTCTGAGATTAGATTAAAAGAAAATGAATCTCTTGAGAGTGCCTTAAGAAGATTTAAAAAACAGTGTGCCAGAGCTGGCGTTATTGCTGAGGTACGTAAAAGAGAAGCCTATGAAAAGCCTTCTGTGAAACGTAAGAAAAAATCCGAAGCTGCTCGTAAACGCAAATTTAGGTAAATATTTAAGCGGACAGGGCTTCTGTCCGCTTTTTTTATTATAGGAGGTTTTGCTATGAAAAAACTATTGGTTTTATTAGGACCAAACCTTAATATGGTAGGTGTGAGAGAAAAAGGAATATATGGTGAAGAAACTGCTTCGAGTATTTCTGACCAGATAATAATCTGGGCTAAAGAAAATGGATTTAATGCTGATGTTTTTCAATCAAATCACGAAGGCGATTTGATTGATAAGATACATTCAGCAAAAGATAATTATGACGGAGTAGTGATAAATGCAGGGGCGTTGACTCACTACAGCTATGCATTAAGAGATGCAATTACTTCAATTAAAATACCGTTTATTGAAGTTCATATGTCAAACATACATTCAAGGGAAGAATTCAGACATAAGTCTGTAATTGCTCCTGTATGCGTTGGTCAAATTGCAGGCTTTGGTAAATATAGCTATTATCTTGCAATTAATGCATTAAAGGAAATGGTGTAATTGTCAGTTTTTAAAGAAAGACTAAATAAGCTAAGAGATTATTTTTCTAATAAAGATTTTGCTTTGCTTATAACAAATGAAAAGAATATTTATTATTTTACAGGCTTTCAGAAAAGTGAAGGCTCTTTACTTGTAACAACTGATGAGTCCTATTTATTTGTGGACTTTAGATATTATCAGGCTGCTTCTCAAGTTGTAAAATCCAGTAAAGTTATTATGTTTACTAATATGACGGACTCCGTTGCTGAGCTTTTAAAAAAACATAATATTGAGGATTTATATTTGGAATCAAAGGCTATAACTGTTGATTTATATCAGAAATATTTAAGAGTTTTTAATGTATCGGGAGTTTCTTTAGTTACTAATGGCGTGCTTGATAAAGCCATTGAAAACTTGCGGCTTTATAAAACAAATGATGAAATTAGATTTATTGAAGAAGCACAGAAAATAACAGAAAAAGCTTATACGGAAATACTCAATTTTATTAAAGCAGGGGAAAGAGAAATAACAATAGCCGTAGAACTTGAGTATCTAATGAAAAAATACGGAGCTGACGGTATTTCCTTTGATTTGATTACAATTTCTGGTAAAAAGACTTCCTTGCCCCATGGTGTACCAGATAATGATTTAATATGTAACGGAGATTTTTTTACAATGGATATTGGGGCTTTATATAATGGTTATCATAGTGATATGACAAGAACTGTTGCGGTAAAATATTGTAATGATAAACAGAAATCTGTTTATGATATTGTTTTAAATGCACAACTTGTTGGACTTGAAGCTGTTAGAACAGGGGTTAAGGCTTCAGAAGTTGATAAAGCGTCGCGAGATATTATTAATAAAGCCGGATATGAAAAATGCTTTGGTCACGCTACAGGTCATGGTGTCGGACTTGATATTCACGAAAGTCCTTCGCTTGCACCTAAAAGTGAAACTTTTTTATCCACAGGTATGGTTGTAACAGTTGAGCCGGGAATATATATCAAAAATGAGTTTGGTGTAAGAATTGAGGATATGGTTCTTGTTACTGATAAGGGATATAAAAATTTCACAAATCTTACAAAAGAACTAATTATTGTATAATACTTGCAATTTACTAAAGTTTTATGTATAATATATGTAATTTGTATATTTATGTACTTTAGGAGGTAACAATTATGATTTCAGCAGGTGACTTCAGAAACGGTGTAACATTTGAAATGGATGGACAGGTTGTTTCTATTATTGAATTTCAACATGTAAAACCCGGAAAAGGTGCTGCTTTCGTAAGAACAAAAATCAAAAATGTTATTACAGGTGCTGTAGTTGAAAAGACTTTCAACCCTAACGATAAGTATCCCACAGCATTTATTGAGAGAAAAGATATGGAATACAGCTACAGTGACGGCGAGCTTTATTACTTTATGGATACAGAAACATGGGAGCAGATTCCGATTAATGCTTCAGTATTAGGCGACAACTTTAAATTTGTTAAGGAAAATATGGTTTGTAAGATTTTATCTTATAAGGGTAATGTATTCGGTGTAGAGCCGCCAAACTTTGTTGAACTTGAAGTTACAAAGACTGATCCCGGTTTTGCAGGTAACACAGCGACTAATGCTACTAAGCCTGCTACTGTTGAAACAGGTGCTGAGGTTAAGGTTCCTCTTTTTATCAATGAGGGTGAAGTTATTCAGATTGATACTCGCACAGGTGAGTATCTTGGCAGAGCTTAAGAGGTATTTATGACTTTAAAAGAAAGAATAGCTTACATTAAAGGTTTAGCTGATGGTCTTGTATTAGATGAAAACAAAGCTGAAGTTAAAGTTATTAATGAAATGCTTAATATGTTGGAAGATGTTGCATTTGCAGTAACAGACAGTGAAAACCTATACAATGAACTCAGTAAGCAAGTTGATGAAATGGATGAAGTCTTAGCAGCAGTAGAAGATGATTTTTATTGTGACGATTATGATTGCAACGGTGACTGCAAAATGTGTGATGAGGATTGCTTATCTTTTGAAGATGAGGATAATCCTGATTATGAAGTAAAATGTCCTGAATGTGACTCAGAAATTGTTGTTGATGAAGACACTTTGCTTGAAGGTGAAATTGCTTGTCCTAATTGCGGAAATACTATAGAATTTGATTTTTCAAACTTGTTTGATGAAGATGGTTGTGTATGTGGTAATTCCGAATGTAAAGACTGTCAGTAATATCTTAGTATTTTTATCACATTTGAGCACCCCTCGTATAGGATATACGAGGGGTGTTTTTTTTGCATATAAATTTGCCGTATAAGAAAGCTTTTAAAAGATTAAAAAGGTATTTGATTATAGCTGGTTTACTTCTAATTTGCTTAATTGTTATTTTTGAATCACAAATCGAGCCTTATGAAGAGAAATGCGTTATTAAACAAGCAAAGTCAATATCTAATATAATGATAAACAATGCTATTGCAGACGCGGCTGATGAACTAAAATATACTTATTATGATTTAGCTAAAATTAAATATTCAGATAACGGGAAAGTAAGGGCAATAACAACTGTGTCTGAAAACATAAATAATCTTAAGTCATCTGTACTGTTAAAAATTCAAAAGGAACTTGATAAAAATGAAATGTATTATTTTACTTTACCTTTAGGAGCATATACTCAGATTAATAATATAAACAATTGGGGACCTGATGTTGAAATAAATTTCAGATTATCGGGCTCTGCAAAATGTAAAATTAAAAGCAAATTTAATAGTGCCGGCTTAAATCAGACAATCCACCATATTTATATTGTTGTTACAACAAATATTATTGTTATGACTCCGGAATTTACAAAAGAAAAAGTTTATAAAAGCGATTATGAAATAGCTCAGACTGTAATTGTGGGAGATATACCAAACGTCTTCGCAAATATTGATAAATAATATAAAATACACAAAAAAAGCACAAAATCTATTGTACTATAATAGATTTTGTGCTATAATTTTATGGATAATAATAAAGAATGGGGATAGTGTAGTTGAGGGAGAAATGCACTACATTAACAGACTTTGAAGACAAACAAAGCGAATATCTTAATTTAATATCTACTATAATGGATAGTCGTAAACGTGGAGATACTCCCATTGCATATATACACACCTATGGTTGTCAGCAAAATCTTTCAGACAGCGAAAAAATAAAAGGAATTTTAGCTATGGCGGGCTTTGAATTCTCTGACAAGCCTGATAATGCAGATTTAATACTTTTCAATACCTGCGCTGTAAGAGAACATGCCGAGGATAGAGTTTTTGGTAATGTTGGAGCTTTGAAGAACCTTAAAAGAAAATATCCTAAAATCCTTATAGCCCTTTGTGGTTGTATGATGGAACAAAAGCATATTGCTGAACGTATGTACAAAAGTTTTCCTTATGTTGGACTTGTATTTGGCACTCATGTGTTACATAAATTCCCAGAACTTCTTTATAAAGCTCTAAGCACTGGAAAAAGAGTTTATTTACAAGGAGAAGACGACACTTTAGTTCATGAGGGTATTCCTGTCAGACGTGACGGAATTATCAAAGGCTGGATTCCTGTTATGTACGGATGTAACAATTTTTGTACTTATTGTATTGTTCCTTATGTTAGAGGCAGAGAAAAAAGTCGTGACAAAGAGATTATCCTTAATGAGGCAAGGGAAATGATTAATTCAGGCTATAAGGATATTACTCTTTTAGGACAAAATGTAAATTCATATGGTAAAAATCTACAAAACAGCTTGCATTTTTATGAGCTTTTAAAGGAAATTGATAGTATTGACGGGGACTATTGGTTAAGATTTATGACTTCACATCCTAAGGACTGTACTAAGGAACTTATAGATACAATTACCTATTCAAAGCACATAAGTAAGCATTTGCATCTACCGGTTCAGTCAGGTTCAGACAGAATACTTAAACTTATGAACAGGCACTATGACAGAAAGAAATATCTTGAAATTGTCAATTATGCTAAAGAAAAGATACCTGACATATCTTTAACCAGCGATATTATTGTAGGTTTCCCCGGTGAAACCTATGAAGATTTCAAAGAAACAATATCATTAATTAAAGAGGTCGAATTTACCTCACTGTTTACTTTTATTTATTCTTCTAGAGTTGGCACTCCTGCTGCAAAAATGGATGATCCGATTTCCGCTGAGGAAAAGTCAAAGTGGTTTAGAGAGCTTTTAGATGTGCAGGAAGAAATTGCTTCTAAACGCTGTGCGTCAATGGTTGGTACTGTACAAAAGGTTCTGGTTGAAAGCGAAAAGGGTAAAGACGATATTTTAAATGCACGAACTTCAGGCAATATAATAGTAGAAGTAAAAGGACAGAAAGAGTTGATTGGAACATTTCAAAATGTTAAAATCATTTCTGCAGGCAACTGGATTTTAAAAGGAAAAGTAATTTAATTTATGGAGGAAGAAAATGGATATTATTGAATTAACAAGAGAGCTTGGTAAACTTATTCAGCAGGAAACAAGTTACATTAAGTTAAAAGCTGCTGAAAAGGACGCTGACAATGACCCCAAATTACAGAACTCTATAAGCGAATTTAATTTAAAAAGATTAGCTATTAATAATGAAACTCAGAAGGCTGAAAAGGATACGGAAAAGCTTTCTAAGCTTAATGAAGAAATGCAGAAGATATATGCTGAAATTATGTCAAACAAAAATATGATTGACTATAACGAAGCTAAGCAGGAATTTGACCAGATTACAACAAGAGTTATGACAATTATTCAAAATTGTATTGACGGTGAAGACCCCGAAACAACTGATTACACACCAACTTGTACAGGTAGCTGCTCAACCTGTGGTGGTTGCGGTTAATATATGATTTTAAATAATTATTAGGGGTGTAAACATGGCGGAGTTGTCTCCAATGATGCAACAATATAAGAAAATTAAAGAAGAAAATAAAGATTGCATTCTTTTTTTCAGACTGGGAGATTTCTATGAAATGTTTTTTGAGGACGCAAAGCTTGCCTCAAAAGAGCTTGAGCTTACATTAACAGGCAGAGATTGCGGTCTTGAAGAAAGAGCACCCATGTGTGGTGTGCCTTTTCATAGTTGTGACAGCTATATCGCTAGACTTGTTAAAAAAGGTTATAAGGTTGCTATTTGTGAGCAAATGGAAAACCCTGCAGAAGTTAAAGGCCTTGTAAAAAGGGACATAGTTCGTGTTATTACTCCAGGCACAGTAATGGAAAGTAATATGCTTGATGAAAGCAAAAATAACTATATTTGCTGTATTTATGCTGAAAAGAAACATATAGGAATTTGCTTTTGTGATATTTCTACAGGAGAATTATATGTATCTGAATTAAGCGGTAAAAACTATATTGAATCACTTAAAATTCAGCTTTCAAGCTACTATCCAAGGGAAATATTAATTGGTGGAGATGTAGTAAATATCAAAGAACTTTCTACATTTATTAAGGATAAATTATCTACAACTGTTGAGATGCTTGATGATGACCATTTTGCCTACATAACCTGTCATGATATAGTTAAAAATCATTTTTCTGAAAGTAACTTTATTTTAGTTTCTGATAAGCCTGTTGTAGTTTCTGCGTTAGGTGCTTTGATTTCATATCTCACCAATACTCAGAAAACAGGTCTTGAACGTATAAACAGAATAGAACTTTTTAATGAAAATCAGTTTATGAGACTTGATTTTAATACGCAACGTAATCTTGAATTAACTCAGACTATGCTTAATAAAGAAAAGAAAGGCTCATTGCTGTGGGTTTTGGACAAAACTAAAACATCAATGGGTAAAAGGCTTTTAAGAAACTGGATTGAAAAACCACTTCTTAATGTTACTTCTATTATCAACAGGCAGAGTGCTGTTGAAGAACTTGTAAACGATACTGTTTTAAGACTTGATATTACTGCTGCTTTAGCTGGAATATTCGATATCGAACGTCTTATGACCAATATTGTTTATGGTTCTGCAAAGGGCAGAGAACTTCGTTCCCTTGCATCAGCAATTGAAAAATTACCTAAAATCAGTGAGCTTGTTGCCGATTGTAAATCAAGCCTTTTAAAACAAATTTATAAAAATCTTGATACATTACAAGACGTATATAAGCTTATTGATGATGCAATTGTTGAAGAACCTCCTTTTACTGTAAAAGAGGGAGGAATTATTAAAAAAGGTTATAATCAAGAGCTTGATACTGTTAGTTCTGATATGACAGACTCAACAGGTTTGTTGTCTAAGATTGAGGCTGATCAAAGAGAGCTTACAGGTATTCCAAAACTTAAAGTTGGCTATAACAGAGTATTTGGTTACTATATTGAGGTTACTAATTCCTATAAAGAAATGGTGCCTGATACATATATTCGTAAGCAGACGCTTACAAATTGTGAAAGATATATTACACAGGATTTAAAAAATATCGAAGGTAGAATTTTAGGTGCTAAAGAAAGAGCAGTTGCCCTTGAATATAAAATCTTCGATGAAATAAGAAAAAGCGTTGCTTCTCAGCTTGAGCGAATACAAAATACAGCAAAGTCTATTGCAATCCTTGATGTAATTACGTCTCTTGCAAATGTATCAGCTGATAACAGGTATGTTCGTCCTGAAGTGAATCTTTCTACAAATATTATTCTTAAAAACAGCAGACATCCTGTTGTGGAATGTTTACTTAAAAAAACACCATTTGTACCAAATGACGTTTACCTTAATTGTGACTCAAACCGTGTTGCAATAATTACCGGACCTAATATGGCAGGTAAATCTACATATATGCGACAGGTTGCTTTAATTGTGCTTATGGCTCAAATTGGTAGCTTTGTTCCTGCGTCTTCAGCAGAAATAGGTATTGTTGACAGCATTTTCACAAGAGTAGGTGCTTCTGATGATCTTGCTTCAGGTCAGTCAACTTTTATGGTTGAAATGAACGAAGTCGCTAATATTGTTACCGGTGCAACAAGTAAATCTTTACTTATTCTTGATGAAATCGGCAGAGGAACTTCTACTTTTGACGGTATGAGCATTGCAAGAGCTGTTTTGGAATATGTTGCAGATAAAAAAAAGTTGGGAGCTAAGGCGTTGTTTGCAACTCACTATCACGAGCTTACTGTTATGGAAAAAATAATTGATGGTGTAAACAATTACAATATTGCTGTTAAAAAGCACGGTGATAATATTACTTTCTTAAGAAGAATTGTTTCGGGTGGTGCTGATGATAGTTATGGTATTGAAGTTGCAAAGCTTGCGGGAATACCCGATGTAATAATCGAGAGAGCTAAGGAAATTTTATCAGAGCTTGAAACAGGTAAGAATTTAGATAGTGAGATTAAATATACTTCCGTTACAGCAAATGAAGATGAACAGCTTAGCCTTGTAAATCCTTCTAATTCTCAGATTACAGAAAAGCTAGAAAAAGTTGACTTAAATACATTAACTCCAATTGAAGCAATGAATCTTTTGTATGAATTAAAAAACTTGTTGTGACATACTGACTTGTATTTTTATATTAAAGGTGGTGAAATAAATGGGCGTAATTAATGTTCTTAACAAACATGTTGCAGAATTAATTGCGGCAGGTGAAGTAGTTGAAAGACCTGCATCTGCAATTAAGGAAATGATTGAAAACTCAATAGATGCCGGTGCTAAGAACATAACAATTGAAATTATGAACGGCGGAACTACATTTATGAGAGTGACAGATGATGGCTGTGGTATTATGAGAGAAGATGTAAACAAAGCTTTTCTTGCACATGCTACAAGTAAAATTAAAGAAGAAGAAGATTTAGATAAAATTGCCACCTTGGGATTTAGAGGTGAAGCTCTATCCTCAATTGCTTCTGTATCTAAGGTTCAGCTTATTACAAGATATAATGATTCTGATGTTGGTACAACTTACGAAATCGAGGGTGGAGTTGAAACAAAAATTGATGATGCAGGGTGTCCCGTCGGAACAACCATAATAGTAAGAGATTTGTTTTATAATATTCCTGCTCGTATGAAATTTCTTAAAAAAGATGTATCTGAGGGTAATGCTGTTGCTAATGTAATTGATAAGGAAGCTTTGGCTCACCCTGAAATTGCTTTTACATTTTTACGTGACGGCAAGCAAACTTTAAAAACCTCCGGTGATTCTAAACTCAAATCTGCAATTTATTCTGTGTATGGCAGAGATTTTGTCAATGGATTATTGCCGGTTAATTATGAATTAAACGGCATAAAGATACAGGGATATATTTCTAAACCCATTAATTCGCGACCAAACAGAGGAATGCAGAACTTCTTTGTTAACGGAAGATATGTAAAATCACGTACCGCTATGGCTGCTATAGAAGAAGCATTTAAAGGTAGTATAATGGTAGGTAAATATCCTGCCTGCGTATTACATTTAACAATGTCATATGAAATTATAGATGTAAATGTACATCCTTCAAAAATAGAAATCAGGTTTTTTAACGAGCGACCTGTTTTTGATGCTGTATATCATTCTGTAAAAACCTGTCTTAATAATAATGACCAAAGAAAAAATATAACTTTTTCAGGAGAAAAACATAATGATGCTTTTTCTCATATAAAAAAGCCTAATCCATTTACAATTAATCAGTCTGATACAAGTAATGAGCCTGTAAAGGCATCGGAAACTAATAATAATCAAGGGAAAAATGGGCAAAAGAATACTCATTTTGATGAAATCGATAGATTAATTCCTAAAATAAATCTTAATTGTAATGTTTCAGACATAGTTGATCCTTTTAGTTTGTATTCGAATGAAGCAGTTAAAAGCAACAGTAAAAC
>CAYRTG010000001.1:43441-72975 GCA_964427365.1 uncultured Ruminococcus sp.
GGTGAAGCATTTAACACATATATTATTGTTGAAAAGAACGATAAAGAAATTGTTATAATTGACAAACATGCCGCTCACGAGAGAATGATTTATGAACGTCTGAAAAAGGAGAGGGGTGCAGGGTATTCTCAAATTCTTTTAGAACCAATTACCGTTGTACTTAATAAAACTGATTATGATGCGGTAATCAATAATCTTGATATGTTCAGGGATTGTGCATTTGATGTTGATAATTTTGGTAATGGTACAGTTATTGTCAGAAGTGCTCCTCAATATTTAGAATTGTGTGATATTGAACAGTCTGTTATTGAAATGGCTTCTTATATTGCTGAAAATAAAACTGATATACGCTCAGAAAAAATGGATTGGATATATCACAATGTGGCATGCAGAGCTGCTATTAAAGGCGGCAATATAAGTACAAGAGAAGAACTTATTGACATTGCCAATAAACTTGATAATGATCCTACACTAAGATATTGTCCTCATGGACGTCCTGTTTGCATTGTTATGACAAAATATGAGCTTGAGAAACAATTTGGTAGAGTATAATGTGTAAGATTTCAGTATTGGCTGTTGTTGGACCAACTGCTTCAGGTAAAACAAAACTTGCTGTAGAACTTGCAAAAAAATTTAATGGCGAAATTGTTTCTGCTGACAGTATGCAGATTTATAAGGATATGCAGATTGCTACAGCTAAGCCTGCTAAAGAGGAAATGTGCGGTATTAAGCATCACCTTATGGATTTTCTTCAGACGGATAAAAGTTATTCTGTTAGACAATATGTTTTGGACGCACAAAATGCGATTAATGATATTAACAGCAGAAACAAATTACCGATTATTTGCGGAGGAACTGGGTTATATATTGACTCTTTGTTAAAGGGAATAGATTTTACTGAAAACAGTTGCAACGATGATATACGCAAAGAGCTTAATGAATTAGCTGACAAAAAAGGAATTGATTTTCTTCTAAATTATTTATCTGAATTCGATATGGACTCATATAAACGCCTTTCAATAGAGAAAAACAGGAAGAGAATTATTCGTGCTATTGAGTTTTATAAAGTTACCGGAAAAACAATTACACAGCAGAATATAGAAAGTTTACAAAAGGATTCAGTATATAATTCTCTGATTATTGGTCTTACTGCCAATAACAGACAGTTTTTATATGACAGAATTAATTGCAGAGTTGATATTATGATAAAAGAAGGTTTAGTTAATGAAGCTAAATCGATAATTAATTCCAAGCTTAGTGAAACCTCTTGTATGGCTATAGGATATAAAGAATTTATTCCTTATTTTAAGGGTGATGCTTCTTTGGAAGAATGTATTGAAAATTTAAAAATGGAAACACGTCGATATGCTAAAAGGCAGTTGACATGGTTTAGACGAAATAAAAATATCAATTGGATTAATATAGATGATTTTAAATCTTTTGAAAAAATGTTTATTTATGCCGTTGATATAATAAAAGAAAAAGGATTTTTAAATGGATAATTTACTTTTTAAAAGAATACTTGTCTCTATCTTAATAATTTTAATAGTAGCATATGTAGGATTTTTATTTTTCAGTGCTAACTTTGGCAGAGCTGTTGAGACAGAAAGTGCAATTAATGTAAAAATGTCCGATACTATTAGAACCGATGGCTTTATAGTAAGAAATGAAAAGTACATAACCAACAATCACAACGGTGTTTTGTCATATAGTGTTGAAAACGGAGATAATGTTAGTGTCGGTGAGAGCATTGCTGATATTTATGCTAATGAGAATGATGCCGTTGCTCACCAAAAAATTAATATTATTGATACACAAATAACAAATCTTCAAAACCTCGGTAAGTTTTATTACAAGGAAAGCGTCGGTTTGGATACAATTAATAGTGAAATTGATAATCAAATTTTTTCCATGTTAAGCAATGTTAATAAAAGAAAGCTTACACAGTCACAAGATGATACGGATAATTTGCTTTACTTTATAAATGAAAAACAGATAATTACCGGGCAGGTAAAAAGTTTTAAAAATAAAATAAATGATTTAAAAGCAGAGAGAGAAGATATTGTAAAATCCTGTTCATCAAAAATTGGTTCTGTGCAGGCAGATGTGGCAGGTTACTATGTTTCTAAAGTTGACGGATATGAAAAATCCGTTAAATATGATAATATTAAAAATTTTTCATTAAAAGATTTGAAAAATATAAGAAAATCAAGTGTAAAAAGTGATGTTATCGGAAAGGTAGTTGTTGATCCTGAATGGTTTATTCTTTGCAAAATTGATAAGGATCAGGCTATAGCATTGTCTAAAATTCAGGGGGAAAAGGGCAAGGTTTCTGTTTCTATTCCTTTTATTTCCAATAAGAATATAATTGCAAGTATTTATTCAATTAACCAAGGCTCAAAAAATAAAAATGCTGTTTTAGTTCTCAGCTGTGATATGATGAGTAAAGAAATATCCTCAGCCAGAAAAGAAAAAATTGAAATAAATACAACTGAATTCTCTGGACTTAAAATATCAAAAAGGGCCATTCACGAGGATTATGTTGAAAAGCAAGTGGAAAAGAAAGACGGTACTATGGTTACTAAAAGAAAAAAGGTACAGGGAGTATATGTGTTACGTGGATCTGAGCTTGTCTTTAAGGAAATAGTTATTGTTCATTCATCAAAACAGTATGTTTTATGTAACCCAAAACCTGATGAAAAACTTTTGTTTAATGGTGTTACAGTCCAGCTTTATGATCAGATTGTAATAAAAGGAGATAATCTTTATGATGGAAAAGTTATTGCGTGAAGTTGAGTATAACTACAAAATTATTGTTGAACGAATTTCCGAAGCTGCATTTAAAGTTGGTAAAAATCCATCTGAAATCACTTTTCTTGCGGCAACTAAAACAGTTGATGTAGATGTCATTAATTATGCTATTTCACTTGGATTAAAATATATCGGTGAAAATAAGGTACAGGAGCTTTTATCAAAATATGAAAGCTATAATCTTAACGATTGTTCCTTGCAGTTTATAGGACATCTTCAGTCAAATAAAGTTAGGCATATTGTTGGTAAGGTGGATTTAATTCAATCTGTTGATTCTGTTAAGCTGGCAAAGGAAATTTCAAAACAGTCAATAAAAAATAATGTTAACACTGATATTTTGATTGAAGTGAATATTGGCAGAGAGAAAAATAAAAGTGGAGTAATGCCTGAAATGTTGCTTGAATTAGTTGACGAAATTAAAGATTTTAACAACATTTCAGTTAAAGGATTGATGGCAATTCCACCAATTTGTGAAAATAAACAAAAAATTTCTAATTATTTTTATAATGTGAACAAATTATTTATTGACATATCGAGTAAAAAATTAGATAATGTTAGTATGGATGTTCTATCTATGGGAATGTCATCAGATTACTATGAAGCAATTTTAGCGGGTTCTAATATGGTAAGGATAGGTTCTTCATTATTTGGCGCTCGTGATTATAAAAAATAAATTTAGAGGAGTTTTTATTATGGCAGGTTTTGTAGATAAGTTCAAACGTTTATGGGACGCACCGGATGATGAGTATGATGCTGATTATGATGAATATGGATATGCTGAAGATGATCAAGACGATTATGAAGAAGTAAATTCATACAGCGGTAATTCTCGTCGCAATAAGGTAGTTAATATCAGTGCAACGGCTAAGCTTCAGGTTGCTATTTTCAAGCCCGAAAGATTTGGAGAGGAAACTCGTACTATTGCTGATGAGCTTATTAAAACCCATACAGTAGTTCTAAACCTTGAAGAAACCAATAAGGATATGTCAAGAAGAATTATTGACTTTTTAAGCGGAGTAGCATATGCAAACAGAGGTAAAATCAAAAGGGTTGCAAGCAGTACTTTTATAATTATTCCAAATAATGTTGACCTTACCGGTGATGATTTGTTAGACGAATTAGAAAACAGTGGTGTTTACTTCTGACAATAAAGAGGATAAGTTATTAATATCAAAAGCTTTTGGCGTAGTTAATCTTTTTCAGCTCTGAAATAAGCATTGCTATATGTACTTTCTCAACGAACGAGAGAAATTACATAATTCAGAAATTGCAACCTGAATTTGAATATAATGTTCAGTTTTATGGTGGTTATGATAATGCTACAAAAACTGTAATGAATGTCGGTTAAAGTGATATTGATAATTTTCCAATAGTGCCGGTTTATTTTGTATTTTGTAAAAATAATTCATTAAGTCATAGAAATTTTCTTTGTGCGTTATTGTCAATTGGAATTGAACTTGACTGTGTAGGGGATATTATTGTAAATAAAGGCTGTGCAGTTTGTTTTCTTAAAACTGAAATTTCACAATTTGTAAAATCACAAATTTCTAAAATCGGCAACGTTTGTGTAAGAATTACAGATTAAAAGTCTGATAATCTTAATATTTCAAATTCATTTTAGGAAAAGACAGTTACTGTTGCTACAATGAGCCTTAACGTTATTGTTGCTGCATTAACAGGTCGTACCGGAGAAGATAAATCAGCTAAATTGATTTTATCAGGTAAAGTGTGCTATAATTATATTTAAACGCAGAATGTTTTAAAATATCTGTTAATAATATTCTTTAAATAAAAGAAAATTTGGAAAGTATATTATAAAAGAACAGACTGAAATTACTAAAAAAGACGAAAAAATTATCAATTAAATATTTTAGATAGGAGTGTTAAAAATGTTGACTATTGATGAAATCAGAGACATTACTTTCAGGAAAGGCAGAGGCTATAAAGACGAGGATGTTGATGCCTTTATTGATGAAGTTATTGTTACCTTTGAACAGCTTAAAAAGGACAAAAAGGATTTAGTCAGAAAAATGGATATTCTTGTAACAAAGATTGAACAGTATCGCGCTGATGAGGAAACTGTAAGAAATGCTTTGTTAAATGCACAGAAAACTGCTGATACACTGGTTAACGACGCAAATACAAAAGCTGCGAAAGTTGTTTCTGATGCAGAGGAAAAAGCTCAAAAAATGTTAAGAGAAGCAAATGCTCTTACTGCTGAACAGAAGGATATTTATCTTAAGCTAAAAGCTGATGCCGTTAAGCTCAGAAATGACCTTGAAACTGTGTATAAAAACCACATTAAGGACATTGAGGATTTTCCAACAGAGGCTGTATTAGCACAGGAAAAAGCTAATCTTGATAAAAAATATCCAACTAACCCTGTAGAAGATTCTGCTCCTCAGGTTGAAGATGCTGAGGAAAAACCGATAGTTTCAGAGGAACCTGAAAATGAGGATATAAATTTAACATCGCAAAATGTTGAGTTTGTTAAGCCTGATGATAGTACAAAGTTCAGCGACTTAAAATTTGGCGATAACTATGACGTTGAAGACGAATAATTTACATATTGGAGAGTTGATTTAAATGTCTCAGGATTATAACGTAACTTTGAATCTTCCGAAAACTGACTTTCCTATGAGAGCCGGACTTCCTAACAGTGAGCCGGTAACTTTGAAAAAGTGGGAAGAGAATAAAGTTTACGATAAGCTAATGAAGAAAAATAAAGATAAGCCCATGTTTGTCCTTCACGACGGCCCTCCATATGCCAACGGTAATATTCATTTAGGACATGCCCTTAATAAAATTTTAAAGGATATTATTGTGCGTCAAAAGAATATGTCAGGCTTTAAAGCACCTTATGTTCCCGGTTGGGACACTCACGGTTTACCTACAGAGCTTAAAGCAAGACAGAAAGCCGGTGTTGGTAATTCAACTGAAATTTCCATTATTGAACTTCGAAAAATGTGTGAAGAGTTTGTTAATGGTTATATTAATGACCAGCGTACACAGTTCAAGAGATTAGGAGTAATAGGTGAATGGGACAACCCATATATTACCCTTGATCACGAATTTGAGGCTGAACAGATTAGAGTGTTTGCTGAAATGGCTGCTAAGGGCTATATTTATAAGGGCTTAAAACCTGTTTATTGGTGTCCTGATTGTAAAACTGCTTTAGCTGAAGCTGAAATTGAGTACTCTGAAGATCCTTGTCATTCTATCTATGTTAAGTTTACGGTAACTGATGATAAGGGTATTTTCTCAGCTATGGGTATTAATCCTTCCAAGGTAAAGTTTGTTATTTGGACAACTACGACTTGGACTTTACCTGCTAATGTTGCAATTTGTGTAGGACCAAGATTTGAGTATTCTATTATTAAAACGGGCGATGAATACTTAGTTATGGCGACAGACCTGTATAAATCTGCTTTAAGTGTTGCAAATATTACCGATTATGAGGTTGTTGCTACTGTTAAAGGGAGCGAGCTTGAGTATATAAAAACTGCTCATCCTTTTCTTGACAGAGAATCTATCGTTATTGTAGGTGAACATGTAACTCTAGAAAGTGGTACAGGTTGTGTTCACACTGCACCGGGTCATGGTGTTGATGACTATAATGTTTGCCAAAATTACCCTGAAATTCCGATTATTTGTCCTGTCGATTCCAATGGTATTTTAACTGAAGAAGCAGGTCAGTTTGCCGGTCTTTCAACTGATGATGCTAATAAAAAAATTGCTATGCATCTTGAAAAGACAGGCTCGCTTTTTGCTCTCGAAAAAATTATTCACCAATATCCACATTGCTGGAGATGTAAAACACCTATCTTATTCAGAGCAACAGATCAGTGGTTTTGTTCCGTTGAAGATTTTAAAGATAAGGCTGTTGATGCTATTAATTCTGTTAAATGGATTCCTGCTTGGGGACAGGACAGAATCACATCAATGGTAAGAGAGCGTAAGGATTGGTGTATTTCTCGTCAGAGAAAATGGGGTGTTCCAATTCCAATTTTCTACTGTAAAGAGTGCGGCGAAGCTCATATTGACAAAAACGCTATGTTAGAAGTTGCAGACTTATTTGAAAAAGAAGGCTCAAATGCGTGGTATAATCATAGTGTTGAGGAAATTCTACCTGTAGGAACGAAATGTTCAAAATGTGGTTGTACTGTGTTTGAAAAAGAGAAGGATATTATGGACGTATGGTTTGATAGCGGTTCTTCTCATACTGCAGTTATTAAAAAACGTAACAGCTTAACCTTTCCTGCTGATTTATATCTTGAAGGTAACGACCAGTACAGAGGTTGGTTTCAGTCGTCACTTCTTACATCAGTAGCTACAACAGGTGTGGCTCCTTATAAAGCTGTACTTACTCATGGTATGATTCTTGATGATGAAAGAAGAAAAATGAGTAAATCATTGGGTAATGGAATTAATCCTCAAGATGTTACCAAACAGTACGGCGCTGATGTATTAAGACTTTGGGTAGCTTCTACTGATTATCAGAGTGATGTGCATATTTCAAATGAAATTTTAAAACAGATTTCAGAGTCTTATAGAAAAATCAGAAATACTGCAAGATATATTCTTGGTAATTTAAGCGACTTTAATCCTGATACAGATATGTTGCCAACAGATGAACTTATGCCAATTGATAAATGGGCAATCAGAACATTAAATAATCTTATTGATAAAGTAAGTAATGCTTATAATAACTATGAATTCCATCAGGTTTACCATAGTATTCACAATTTCTGCGTAGTTGATATGTCTAATTTCTATCTGGATGTTCTTAAAGACAGACTCTATACTGAAAAAAAGGACAGCAAAGCTAGACGTGCTGCTCAGACAGCAATCTATATTATTCTTGATGCCATGACGAGAATGATTAGTCCGATTTTAGCATATACATCTGACGAAATTTGGAAGTTTATGCCTCATAAATCTACTGATGATGTTGAGAATATTATCTTTAATGATATGCCTGAAAAAGTTGAATTGACTGTATCTGATGATTTCATGGATATGTGGTCAATGATTCACGAACTTCGAGATAACGTTAAGAAAGAAATTGAAGGTTATGTTAAAAACAAGATAATTAAATCCTCACTAGAAGCAAAGGTTACTCTTAAAGCATCAGGAGATTATTTTGATTTCTTAAACAAGGTTTATGATGAAATTAAACCTGCATTGATTGTATCTGAAGTTGAAATACAGCAGGGTACAGGAGAGCTTGAAATCTGCATTGAAAAGGCAGAGGGCGGAAAATGTGAGAGATGTTGGTCTATTAGTAAATCTGTTGGTACTAACGGTATTCACCCAACATTATGTGCGCGCTGTTGTTCAATTTTAAAATAATAATTTGCAATATCGGTGTAATCAATATTACACCGATTTGTATTATATGGAGTAGTTATATGCCATTTATTGTATTAGGTTTAGCTGCATTGGTTGCAGTTATAGACCAAATAATTAAATATTTTGTATCAGCATATCTTAAGCCTATATCATCTGTTGAGGTTATTCCCGGTCTGTTTAAGCTTGGTTATGTAGAAAACAGGGGAGCGGCCTTTGGAATGTTATCGGATGCTCGTTGGATTTTTATAGCTTTTACAATAATTGTTACTGCTTTTTTTATTGTTGTTGTAATAAAAAATCGTATTAAAAGCAAAATCTTTTGTGTGTCTTCAATTCTTATCATTGGTGGTGGCATTGGTAATTTGATAGATAGAATTTTTCTTGGATATGTTATTGATTATTTAAGTGTCAGCTTTTTTGCACCGGTATGTAATTTTGCCGATTACTGCATAACTGTGGGCGCTGTTTTGCTGATAGTTTACATTACGTTCATTTCTGATTTTAAAATTAGTAAGAAAGGTAATAAAGCTGATGAATAATTACAGATTTGTTGTTTCATCTAATGATATTGCCAAGAGAATCGATAAATTCTTAGCATATAACATTGAAAATGTTACTCGAACTTCGATTGCAAATCTAATTGATAACGGCGGAGTACTGGTAAATAATAAATTAATTGCCAAAAATTATAAGCTGAGGTTAGGTGATGCCATCAGCGTTACTTTTCCTGACCCTGTGCCTTATGAAGCTAAGGCTGAAAACATACCTTTGGAAATTGTTTATGAAGATAATGAATTATTAGTTGTAAACAAGCCAAAGGGAATGGTTGTGCATCCGGCAGCAGGTAATTATGAAGGTACATTGGTTAATGCTTTGCTTTATCATTGTGGTGACAGTTTATCCGGTATTAATGGTGTCCTGCGACCGGGAATTGTGCATAGAATAGATAAAAATACCAGTGGACTTTTAGTTGTTGCTAAAAATGATATCTCACATAAAAAATTAGCTGAACAAATAAAAGTACATAGCTTTACACGTGAATATGAAGCTATTGTAGTTGGCAATTTGAAGGATGATAAAGGAACAGTTAACGCACCAATAGGGAGGCACCCTATTGACAGAAAGCGAATGGCCGTAACTGAACGAAATTTTAAAAATGCTGTTACACATTACGAGGTGATTTCAAGATATAAAGGATATACACACATTAAATGTATTCTTGAAACAGGTAGAACTCATCAGATAAGAGTGCATATGGCGTATTTGGGCCATCCTGTGTCAGGCGATGATGTTTATGGCGTTAAAAATGAAAAACTAAACTTTTCCGGTCAATGCCTTCATGCCCGAAAAATCGGATTTGTACACCCGGTTACAAATAAATATTTAGAATTTACTTCTGAATTACCGGAATATTTTAAGAAATACCTTATTAAACTTGAAAATATCAGTAAATAAAATTCTTTTTTAATAAAAAGGCTTGCTTTTTTTTATGTATTGTGATATTATATTAAGGCATTTGGATACCGTCAGTTTGTTGATGGGGTTCAATGAACGGTTTATTGCCGCAATTTGAAGCGGATAGTCCTCTGCATTTATGCATGAATATCTGAAATTTTAGGAGGATTAAAGATGGATGCATTAAAAACAATTGTTGCTGATTCTTTAAAAAAAGAGCTTCCACAGTTTAACATTGGTGATACCGTCAAGGTATCAGTTAACATTCGTGAAGGTCAGAGAGAAAGAATCCAGATGTTTGAAGGTACAGTTATTGCCAAAAGAGGTTCAGGCGTTGCTGAAACTTTCACAGTAAGACGTGTAGCTTATGGTGTTGGTGTTGAGAGAGTATTCCCTGTTCACTCACCTAACGTAAAGGATGTGCAGGTTGTACGTCGTGGTAAGGTTAGAAGAGCTAAGCTTTATTACCTACGTAACCGTGTTGGTAAGGCTGCAAAGGTTAAAGAGTTAGTTTAATAGCAATCAAGGGGACTTTTCAGTCCCTTTTTTACTTATTTCAGGTGCGATATAATGGATATAAAAGAGAAAAAATTCAAAAAATCAAACAATAGTACGACAGCTCCCGTCACCGCAAAAAAATGTACTACAATACATTTAAGAAAATCAAACGGCACATCTTATCTTTATGACTGGATTCATTCAATGATTTTTGCAATTGCAATTGTTGTAATTATACTTACGTTCTTTGTAAGACTGGTTGATGTAAGCGGTACCTCAATGTACGATACACTCCATGACGGAGATAAGGTTATTGTAACTAATTTTTTCTATACTCCTAAAGATGGAGATATTGTGGTAATAAGTCACGGTGCACAATACACAGAACCTATTATTAAACGTGTAATTGCTACAGAGGGACAGTCATTATCAATTGATTTTAATTCCGGCAAGGTTACTGTTGACGGCAAGATTACAGATGAACCGTATATTAAAGGTCATACTTATAAAAAGGATGCAGAAATACCTTCTGTAGTACCTGATGGTAAAGTGTTTGTGATGGGAGATAATAGAGAAGTATCTCTTGACAGTCGTTCAAGTGCTATAGGACTTATTGATAAAAATGATATAATTGGTAAGGCTCAACTTGTTGCTTTTCCATTTAATCGCATTAAAGGATTATCTTCTAATTAATTATTTTTATTTACTCACATCTGTTTTATAATAGGTGTGAGTATTTTTTGAGGTGAATTTATGGACTATAGTCAGAATATACAATGGTACCCCGGTCATATGACCAAAACTAAAAGGCGGATTGAAAGTTCATTAAAACTTGTAGATTTAGTTGTTGAAATTTTAGACGCACGTATTCCTGTCAGCAGCAGCAACCCTGATTTAAGTAGCATTATTAAAAATAAACCTAAAATTGTTTTACTTAACAAATGTGATAAAGCCGGCAAAATAGGTAATCAGAAGTGGATTGAGTACTATGCTAAATATAATATAACCGCACTTCCTGTTGATTGCAAAACAGGTAAAGGCATAAATCATTTTGCTCCGGCAGTAAGAAGAGTTTTAAGCGATAGAATTACAGCTTTAAAAAACAAAGGATTAATAAAACCTATATTGAGAGTAATGATAGTTGGTATTCCCAATGTGGGAAAATCATCTTTTATAAACAGGGTTTCAAAACAGTCAAAAGCTAAGGTCGAAGATAGACCCGGAGTTACAAGGGGCAATCAATGGTATTCTATTGCAAGTGACCTTGAAATGCTTGACACACCAGGAGTTTTATGGCCGAAATTCAATGACCAAAAAGTCGGTGAACATTTGGCTTTTACAGGAGCTATAAAGGACAATATTCTTGACGTTGAATTATTAGCTGTTGACTTATTGGAGTTGCTTAAGGCTGATACATTACCTGAATTTTTATCAAGATTTAAACTTAGTGATAATGACTTGAAAGATAATGACGGCTATGAATTATTACAGATTATTGGCAAAAAGAGAGGTTTCCTTATTTCAGGCGGTGAAGTAGATACGGAACGTGCAGCGAATACGCTTCTTGATGAATATCGTGATGGTAAGCTGGGCAATATTACTCTTGAATTTCCGGAGGAATAAAATGGATTGGTTACAGTATGAAAAAGAGGCAGAATTAAAGGGTTTTAAATTAATATGCGGAGTTGATGAAGCAGGCAGAGGACCTCTTGCAGGACCTGTATGTGCAGCAGCAGTTATTTTGCCTGAAAATAAAATAATTGAGGGCATAAATGACTCAAAAAAGCTTACTGAAAAGAAACGTGAAATACTGTTTGACGTGATTATTAATGAATGTGTTGCATATTCTATAGCTTTTGCAACTGTAGAGGAAATAGAAGAAATTAATATTCTTAATGCAACAATGCTTGCAATGAAGCGTGCCATTGAGGGATTAAGTGTTAAAGCTGAATATGCAATGATTGACGGAAACAGACTTCCTTCACTTGATATTCCCTGTGAGTGTATTGTTAAGGGCGACGCAAGATCTGCATCGATCGCTGCCGCTTCAATACTTGCTAAGGTAAGTAGAGACAGATTGTGCTATGAATATGCTGAAAAATATCCTCAATATGGATTTGATAAGCATAAAGGCTATGGAACCAAATTACATACAGACGCCATAAAAGAATATGGACCTTGTAAAATTCACAGAATGAGCTTTTTAAAAAAGATATTAAAATGAATATAAGAAAAGTTTTAGGCAACAAAGGTGAAGTGATAGTTGCCAAATATTTAAAAAAACATAAATACAAAATTACAGAGAAAAACTTTTCCTGCAAATTTGGTGAAATTGATATAATTGCTGAAAATAAGGAATATATTATATTTGTTGAAGTTAAAACCCGTATGTATGGGCAGGATATTGCTCCTGCTTTATCAGTAGGATATACTAAACAGCAAAAGATTATTAAGGTTGCTACATTGTATATGAAACTAAACCATAGTGATAAGCAACCAAGATTTGATGTTGCTGAAGTATTTATGAATACTAACGGAAAAGCTGAAATTAACTACATTGAAAATGCTTTTTGGAAAAGGTGAGTTTAATGCAATATTTTGATCTGCATTGTGATACAATTTATGAGTGTTTGTCAAAGGGTTGTAATATGGATAATCCTGATTTACATATTACACCTGATAAAATGAAATCATACTCTCCATATATTCAATGCTTCGCAATATGTGTTCCTGAAGAAATTAGGGGAGATGTTGCAACTCAAATGTTCAAAAGTTCATATAAAAAGCTTATTGAACAATGCAACAGATTTAATATTAAACTTATAAAAAATTATAATGATGTTTTAGAGATTGTAAAAAGCGGTGGGAGAGGAGCAATTTTTACTGTTGAAAATGCTTCTGTTCTTGCAGGTAAAATTGAAAATATCAACTTGTTCAAAGACTTTGGAGTTAAGTTTGTAACCTTAACATGGAACGGAAAAAATGAATTAGGTGCAGGGGCTAAGGTTTCACATTCAAGCGGCATTACACCTTTTGGAATTAAAGTTATAAAAGAACTTGAAAAAAATAATATTTTTGTTGATGTGTCCCACGCAAGTGATAGGCTTTTTAATGATGTAATCCTTCATTCAACAAAACCTGTAGTTGCAACTCATTCAAATTCAAGAGCAGTTACTAATAATAAAAGAAACTTAACGGACAGTCAGTTTATATTAATACTTAAAAAATGCGGAATAGTCGGGATTAACTTTTTCAAGACCTTTTTAAATGATGATCCTGATAAAGCTAATAAGTATGATATATTACGTCACGTTGAACATTTTTTGTCCCTTGGAGGCAAAAATATTGTTTCCATTGGGGCTGATTTCGATGGATGCAGACTACCAGATGATATTGACGGAATCAATAATATTGAGGAAATATATAATCTGTTTTTGAGGGAAAACTACAATGAAAGTCTTGTTAGAAAGATTTTTTTTGAAAATGCTATAAATTTTTGTGAAAACTTTGACAAATAGAGTATTTTAAAGTATAATAAATTGTTGTATATTGTAAAGCGAAAGGAAGATTCTATGTTATATAACAGCACAGAAAACAAAAATAAAGTTGTATCTTCTGCTCAAGCTATTGCTCAAGGTATTTCAAAAGACGGCGGTTTATTCGTACCACAGAAAATACCAAACTATACTGAAGATATTTTCAATGAACTGTTAAAACTTGATTATAAAGGCAGAGCAAAGAAAATTTTTGCTGATTTTCTTACTGATTTTACAGTTGAAGAAATTGACGATTGTGTAGAAAGTGCTTATACAGCAGAAAAATTCGGATCGGATAATCCTGCTCCTTTAGTTACTAAGAATTATAACGGAAACGAAGTAAACATTTTAGAGCTTTGGCACGGTCCGACTTGTGCATTTAAGGATATCGCTTTACAAATTTTACCTCATTTTTTGACAAAGTCATTTAAAAAGACATATGACGGTAAGGATGCTGTTATTTTAGTTGCTACATCAGGTGATACCGGTAAAGCTGCATTAGAAGGCTTTAAGGATGTTGAGCATACAAAAATTTTGGTTTTCTATCCTGTTGACGGTGTAAGTCCTATGCAGAAGCATCAGATGAACACACAGGAGGGAAATAATGTAAATGTTTGTGCCATTGAAGGTAACTTTGATGATGCACAGACAGGAGTAAAGAAAATTTTCACAACTGCTGAAACAGTTGATAAACTTGCTGAAAACAACATGCTTTTCAGTTCTGCTAACTCCATTAACTGGGGACGTTTGTTACCGCAAATTGTTTACTATATTTCGGCTTATTGCGACTTGGTAAATGCCGGTAAAATAAGATTAGGTGATAAAATTAATGTTGTAGTTCCTACTGGAAACTTTGGTAATATTCTTGCTTCATATTATGCAAGCCTCATGGGAATCCCAACTAATAAATTTATATGTGCTTCTAACTCGAATAATGTTTTGACTGATTTTATTAACACAGGTATTTATGACAAAAACCGCAGATTCTATACTACAATTTCACCTTCTATGGATATTCTTGTTTCATCAAATCTTGAGAGACTTCTTTACATGCTTTCCGGTAATAACGATGAACTAACAAAATCATGGATGACTCAGCTTAAAACTGTAGGAAAGTATCAGGTTAACGATGAAGTTAAAGCAGAAATTACAAAGATTTTTTATGGCGGTTTCTGTGATGAAATGGGTACAAAAGCAACAATTTCTAAGATGTTTAAAGAGGAAGGCTACCTTTGTGACACACATACAGCCGTTGCTGTTGCTGTATATGATAATTATGTATGTGAAACAGGTGACAAAACTCCTGCTCTTCTTGCCTCAACAGCCAGCCCATATAAGTTCACAAATGCTGTTCTTTCAGCATTAAATGATGGTATGAATTTACCAGACAGCGAATTTGATATGGTTGATATGCTTAATGATATTACCAACACTCCTGTTCCAATGCCACTTGTAGTACTTAAAGATAAGACTGCTCGTTTTTCTGATGTTTGTAAATCGGAAGAGATGTCTGAATATGTTCTTAAATCATTAGGTATAAAATAATGTCATTATTTGCAATTGCTGATTTACATTTATCTCTTGGAACTGATAAGCCTATGGATATATTCAATGGTTGGAATGACTATGTTTTCAGACTTGAAAAAAATTGGAAATCCATAGTAAAAGATGAAGATACTGTTGTTATTGCCGGTGATATTTCCTGGGCAATGAAGCTAAATGGTACATATAAAGATTTTGAATATATAAATTCTTTGCCGGGTAAAAAAATTCTTCTAAAGGGTAACCATGATTATTGGTGGGAAACAATGAATAAAATGAAGAATTATTTTACTGAATGCAAATTTGATACTCTTAACATTCTTTTTAATAATAGTTACGAGTGTGATAATTATGCCATATGCGGTACAAGAGGGTGGCTTATTGATTCAAATAATGATGAAGATAAGCTTGTATTGAACAGAGAAATCGGACGGCTTAAATTTTCTTTGGATAGTGCAAAGATCTTAGGTAAAGAACCAATTGTGTTTTTACATTATCCGCCTGTTTACGGTAATTTTGAAAGTGAAGGCTTTATATCACTTATGCAGGAGTACGGAGTTAAAAAGTGTTATTACGGTCATATTCATGGTTCAAATATGATAAAAAGCTCTTTTAACGGTGAGTATAAAGGAATTAATTTTAAGTTAATATCCTGTGATGGGTTATCTTTTGTTCCATTTCTGATCAGATAGTCAAATCAAGGAAAATATATATTGTAAAGATATATTTACAATGTTAAAATTAAAATATTATTTATGGAGGAATTAAAATGTTAAAGAATTCTATAAAACTTGAGGATGCAAACAAGTTTGAATTAGAGGTATCTGTTGATAAAGATACTTTTGCTGCTGCTACAATGAAAGTATACAGAAAACAGGTTAAGACAATTTCCATCCCGGGTTTTAGAAAAGGTAAAGCTCCAAAGCATATGATTGAAAAAATGTATGGTAAAGAAGTATTCTATGATGATGCTATGCAGGATTGTTATCCTGATGCTCTCACAGATGCAGCTGTTGAAGCAGGCATTAAGATTGTTAATGTTGAAAATCTTGAATGTACCGAGGTTTCCGAAGAAGGATTTACATTTAAAGCTACTGTTGTAGTTGTTCCTTCATTAACTGTTGATGGCTACAAGAGCATTGAGGCTGAGAAAAAATCAACTGAAGTTAATGATAAATTAATTGATGAAGAAATTAATTCTGTTCGTGAAAGAAACGGTCGTATGGTAACGGTTGAAGACAGAGCAGCTACTAATGGCGATACAGTAGTTATTGACTTTGACGGGTCTGTTGACGGTGTGCCATTTGACGGCGGTAAAGCTGAAAATTACAACTTAAGACTCGGTGAAGGTAACTTTATCCCTGGCTTTGAAGAGGCAGTTGTTGGTCACAAAGCAGATGAAGAATTTGTTATTGATGTAACATTCCCTGAAGATTACCACTCAGAGGAACTTAAGGGTAAGGTTGCTAAGTTTGCAATTAAGCTTCACGAAATTAAAACAAAAGAATTGCCTGAACTTGATGACGACTTTGTAAAGGATGTTTCTGAAAAGGATACTGTTGAGGAATATAAAGAAGAAATTAAAGAAAAGGTTGCTAAGAGATTAGAAGAAGAGGCTGACAAGGATTTTGATAATCAGCTTACTGATAAACTTATTGAGCTTGCAACTGAGGAAATCCCTGATGCTATGTATAGCAATGAAGTTAGAGATATGATGAATGAATTTGATATGCGTTTGCATTCACAGGGTATGGATATTGATACTTATTGTAAGTACACAGGTATGGAAATCGGTTCTCTTGAATCTATGTATAAGCCGCAGGCTGAAAAAAGAGTTAAACTAAGACTTGTTCTTGAAGCAATTGCCCGTCAGGAAAAAATTGCAATCACCGATGAAGATATTGATAAGGAATACACAAAGATGGCTGAATCTTATAAGTCTGAGGTTGAAAATATTAAGAAGTATATCCCGGCTGAAAAATTGGCTGAAGACATTAAGGTTGAGCGAGCAATGCAGTTTGTTAGAGATAACGCTGTAGTTAAATAAATTGTATAACTTAAGATTTTTTGCCTATTATTATATAGAAAGGAAGATTTATTATGGCTTTAGTACCTTATGTTGTAGAACAAACTAATCGTGGAGAACGTTCATATGACATATATTCACGTTTATTGAATGACAGAATCATTATGCTTACTGAGGAAGTTAACAGCGCAAGTGCAAGTGTTGTTGTAGCGCAGCTATTATATCTCGAAGCTCAAGATCCTACAAAGGATATCAGTTTATATATTAATAGTCCCGGAGGTTCAGTAACTGACGGGTTTGCTATTTATGACACAATGCAGTACATCAAATGCGATGTATCAACAATTTGTATGGGTATGGCTGCCAGTATGGGTGCATTCCTGCTGGCTGCCGGAGCTAAAGGAAAGAGATATTCACTTCCTAATGCTGACATTATGATTCATCAGCCTTCAGGTGGTGCACAGGGTCAAGCTACTGATATGGAAATTCATACCAAGCATATTCTTGATATGAAAAAAAGATTAAATGAAATCTTAGCTGCTAATACAGGTCAGCCTGTTGATGTTATTGCTAAAGATACAAACAGAGATAATTTTATGACTGCACAGCAGGCTTTGGAATATGGTTTAATTGATAAGGTTTTTGATAAAAGGTAAGTGAGGAATTTTTATGCCTAACAACATAAAAGATGATATTTACTGTTCTTTTTGTGGGAAGCCACAGGAACTTGTTGGACGACTGATTAAAGGAAACGGCGTTTATATTTGTGATCAATGTGTTGATTTATGTATGAGCATTCTTGAAGAAACCAACCTTGATACAAAAAGTGATAATACTTCAAATGAAATTGATAATGGCATTTCTATACCCAGACTTTTGAGGCCTGCTGAAATCAAAGCAATACTTGATGAATATGTTATCGGACAGGAAAATGCTAAAAAAGCCCTTAGTGTAGCTGTATATAATCATTATAAAAGGGTATTCAGCAATGATGATGACGTTGAATTTGCTAAAAGTAATGTTTTGTTGTTAGGCCCTACGGGCGTAGGTAAAACATTACTTGCTCAGACATTGGCAAAAGCATTGGATGTGCCGTTTGCAATAGCGGACGCAACTACGTTAACAGAAGCAGGTTACGTAGGAGAAGATGTAGAAAATATTTTATTAAAACTAATCCAGGCTGCTGACTTTGATATAGAAAAAGCAGAACGTGGAATTATATATATTGACGAGATCGATAAGATTTCAAGAAAATCCGAAAATCCGTCAATCACACGTGATGTTAGTGGTGAGGGAGTTCAGCAGGCATTGTTGAAAATTCTTGAGGGTACTGTTTCAAATGTTCCTCCACAGGGTGGCAGAAAACATCCGCAGCAGGAATTTTTACAGATTGATACAAAGAACATATTGTTTATCTGCGGCGGTGCCTTTGACGGCCTAGAAAAAATTGTTGAAAAGCGTAAGGGTGCTTCCCTTGTTGGATTTGGCGCTAATGTGCAGGAAAAGGCAGTACTTGATGAAACCGGTTGGATGAGAGATGTTGTTGCTCATGATCTTGTTAAATTCGGAATTATCCCCGAACTTGTGGGACGTATTCCTGTAATTACAGCTCTTGATGGTCTTGACGTAAGTGCTTTAGTCAAAATACTGAAAGAACCAAAAAATTCACTGGTAAAGCAGTATAAAAAACTTTTTGCTTTAGATGGTGTTGATTTGCAGTTTACCGATGATGCTTTAGATGCTGTTGCTAAAATTGCTAAAGAACAAAAAACCGGTGCAAGAGGGCTTAGAGGCATTCTTGAAAACGTTCTGACTGATTTAATGTTTGAAGTGCCTTCTGACCACACTATTGAATCAATTTTAATTAATAGTGATGTTATTGAAAACAATGCTCAGCCTGAAATTATACACAATAATAACAGAAAGCCGATTGAGTTTTCTTTGAATGGTGACACAGGTATATTGGAAGCTGAAGATGTTTCTTAAGAATTCTTAAAAATAAATTTGCGAAAATAAATCTTCTGCTGTATTGTTGAATTCAAGGGAGAATTTTGACATTACAGCATTTGGATTTTAAGGAGGCATTTATGAACTTAGAAAATTCCGAAACATATAATCTGCCGGTTCTGCCTTTGCGTGGACTTGTTGTTTTTCCTAAGACATTACTGCATTTTGATGTTGGCAGAAATAAATCTAAAAATGCAATAAACTTTGCAATGAAACAAGATCATCTTGTTTTTCTTGTTGCGCAAAAGAATGCTTCAGTTAAAGATCCTTCGGTTGAGGATTTGTACACTGTAGGTGTTGTTGCCAAAATTATACAGGTATTAAAACAACCTGACGATATTACAAGAATTGTTGTTGAAGGACAGAAAAGAGCATATATTTCTGAATTTATCAACAATGATAAATATATACTGGCTGCGGTAAATATAATAGAGCCTACAAGTAATGCACAGACTGCCAGAGAAATTGCTTTAGTTCGCCGGATTAAAGCTTTGTTTGAAAGATATACAAAATTTGTTCCTAAAATAGCTTCTGATATTCTTTATAAAGTTGCTTTGTGCAAAGACGGTAGCGAACTTGCTGATTTTATAACAAGCAATATTCACCTTGATTATCAACAGCAACAACAGATTTTAAGCGACATTTCTGTTACTGACCGTCTTGAAGATTTGATTGAAATACTTAACGAAGAAATTTTTGTTCTTGAAATTGAACGTGAAATAGAGGATAAAACAAGAGATAAAATCGAAACAAGTCAAAGAGAATATTTTTTACGTGAACAAAAGAGTATTATTGAAGCTGAGTTAGGTGAGGATGACAGTCCATCTTCTGATGCTGATGCATACAGAGAAAAAATACTGGAATTACATCTCCCGGAAATTTCTGAAAAGGTGTTGCTAAAGGAATGTAAAAAGCTTGCTAAAATGCCTTTTGGAAGTCAGGAAGTTGCTGTTATCAGGACTTATCTTGATAATGTTCTTGAATTGCCTTGGAACACTTCTTCAAATGATACGTTTAATCTTAATAGAATACGAAAAACTTTAGATAAAAATCATTTTGGACTTGCTAAAGTTAAAGAACGTATAGTTGAACATCTTGCTGTTTGTAAGTTAAATAATAATAATACTGGAAACATAATTTGTCTTGTTGGACCTCCTGGTGTAGGTAAAACTTCAATTGCTCAGTCTGTCGCCGCTGCTATTGGAAGACAATCAGCACGGATTGCCTTGGGCGGTGTTCACGATGAAGCTGAAATAAGAGGTCACAGACGTACATATATTGGATCTATGCCCGGTAGAATTATTAATGCTATTAAAACTGCCGGCATAAATAATCCTGTATTAGTTTTGGATGAAATTGACAAGATTTCATCTGATTATAAAGGAGATCCTGCTTCTGCTTTACTGGAGGTTCTTGACGGCGGACAGAATGATAAGTTTATTGATAATTATTTAGATATTCCTTTTGATTTGTCAAAAGTGCTTTTTATCACAACAGCTAATGATGCTTCGACTATACCGGCACCTTTATATGATAGAATGGAAATCATAAATATTGAAAGCTACACAAGAGAAGAAAAGTTTAATATTGCAAAAAAACATTTAATTCCAAAACAGTTAAAAGCAAACGGCTTAGATAATAAGATTTTAAAATTTACAAATAAGGGTATTTATTCAATTATTGATTATTATACAAGAGAAGCTGGCGTTAGAGCACTTGAACGTACTATTGCAACAGTCATGCGTAAAGTTGCTGTGATGTATCTTGATGATAATGCTTTGACTTTTAAAGTGTCTGATACTAATATAAAGAATTTTCTTGGAGTTAAGAGGTATATATTGGAAAAGATTGAGCCTGCTAATGAAGTCGGTGTTGTAAACGGACTTGCATGGACTTCTGTTGGAGGTACATTGTTGCCTATAGAAGTTGCATTAATGCGGGGGGACGGAAAAATTCAGCTTACCGGTTCTCTTGGTGAGGTAATGCAGGAAAGCGCAAAAATAGCTATTAGTTGTATTCGTGCCCATAGTGAAGTTTTGAATATAAATCCTGATTTTTATAAGGAGTATGACATTCATATTCATGCACCTGAAGGTGCTGTTCCAAAGGATGGACCCTCTGCCGGTATTACGATGGCTACAGCTATATATTCTGCTCTAACAAACCGTCCTGTAAAAAGCGAGATTGCTATGACAGGTGAAATTACTCTGAGAGGCAAAATTCTTCCTGTTGGTGGTTTAAAAGAAAAATCAATAGCTGCTTATAAAGCAGGAGTGTCAAAGGTTTATATACCAAAGGAAAATGTTCCAAACCTGGAGGATATTGATTCTGTTGTAAAAGAAAATGTAATGTTTGTACCTGTTGAGCACTTTACTGAAATTATTGATGACGCTACAGTTGAAATGCCTGTAAAGAATAAAAACAGTAATATATTGGTGAAAAACAAAAAAGTGCAGGGCACCACAGTTAGACAGTAGGTGAAATATGAGTTTTAACAATGCAGAATTTAAGTTTGCCTGTGGAACGAGTGGGCAAATACCTTATTCAACGAAGCCTGAGGTTATTTTTTCAGGAAAAAGTAACGTAGGAAAGTCATCGTTGATTAATAAACTTACCAATAGAAAAAATCTTGCACGTATTAGTTCAAAGCCCGGAAAAACCGGAACAATCAACTTCTTTCAGGTTGATGATTTTCATCTTGTTGACCTACCCGGTTACGGCTATGCAAAGGTAAGTAAATATGAGAAAAATCGTTGGGCAGAGTTAATAGAAGGCTATTTTGCTCAGGATAGAGCATTTTGTCTTGTAGTTCAACTGTTAGATATGCGTCATAAACCTACACAAGATGATATAGAAATGATCAAATTTCTTGAATCAAGGAAATTACCGTATATTGTTGTACTTACCAAAAAGGACAAGCTTAATAAATCGGAACAAGAGAAAAATCTTGTCATGATAGGGAATTGTCTTAAAAATTATAAGGGAATAAGATTATTTACTTTTTCTGCTCAAACAGGGGAAGGAGCAGATTCTGTTATAACAACTATACGTAACAGTGTTGAGGAGTTTTATACTTAGTATGAGGAGGGCTAAAAATGGAAAAGAAACCATTTCTTACACTTGAAAAGGCAAAGGAAATTATTAAGGATATACCTACACCTTTTCATATTTATGATGAAAAAAGCATTAGAAAAAATGCCAGAGCATTAAATAAAGCTTTCAGCTGGAATAAAGGATATAAGGAATACTTTGCTGTTAAAGCTACTCCGAATCCTTATATTATGAAAATTCTACAGGAAGAAGGATGTGGTATGGATTGTTCGTCTTATACAGAGCTTCTTCTTTGCGAGTCCTGTGGAATTACAGGTAAGGATATTATGTTCAGTTCAAATGTTACTCCGGTTTTGGATATGAAAAAGGCTTATAGTTTAGGTGCTAATATCAACCTTGATGATTATACCCACGTTGAATTTATCAAGAAAGCTTGCGGTGTTCCTAAGACAATTTGCTGCAGATATAACCCGGGCGGAGTTTTTAAAATGTCTGATAGCGAGGACAAGGTTCAGGTTATGGATACGCCCGGTGACTCCAAATACGGAATGACGGAAGTACAAATGGAAAAAGCATTTTTCGAGTTGAAAGAAGCCGGTGCGGAGGAATTTGGTATTCACGCATTCTTAGCTTCTAATACTGTTTCAAATGAGTATTATCCGGAGTTAGCTGAAATTTTGTTTAAACTTGCTGTAAGACTACATAAAAAAACCGGTGTTCATATTAAATTTATTAATCTTTCCGGCGGTATTGGCATTGATTATAAACCTGAAGAACCTAAAAATGATATAGCTATTATCGGCGAAGGTGTAAGAAAGAAATTTGAAGAAATTCTCGTTCCTCAGGGAATGAGTGATGTTGAGATATACACAGAGCTTGGCAGATATATGCTTGCGCCATATGGTGCCTTAGTTGCTACTGCAATTCATCAAAAGCACATTTATAAAGAATATATAGGACTTGATGCTTGTGCTGCAAATCTTATGAGACCGGCAATGTACGGTTCTTATCATCACATTACTGTCCTTGGAAAGGAAGAAGACCCTTGTACCGAGAAATATGATATTACCGGCGGACTTTGTGAAAACAACGATAAATTTGCTATAGACAGAATGTTACCGAAAATTGATATGGGTGATATTATTTATATTCATGATACAGGTGCTCACGGCTTCTCAATGGGTTATAATTACAACGGTAAGCTGAGAAGCGCAGAAGTTCTTTTAAATGAAAATGGAACCTATAAATTAATCAGACGTGCCGAAAAACCATCAGATTATTTTGCAACCTTAGATTTTTCAGAGTTTGATTTTAATCAAGGCTAAAATATAAAAGGCTCTATCGTAATTTAGCGACAGAGCCTTTTGTGTGTCGGTGCCCTTTAGACCGTTGAAATAAATTTCCGATTGAACCGTGGAAAAATAAATGAGTTATTTCAAAGGTAAGAGTGCCAAGATTTAGTTTTTTTTAGTTTTGCTTTTTAAGTTTATATACTATACCTTTAATTTTTGACTTTCCGTCAATTAATAAAGAATTTACAGCAAAAGAAGCAGTTGGAATTAAAAGAATAATATACGTTAGTATATATTGAGATTTTCCCTCAAATAACAGGTGATAACCAAATGCACCTAATAATATAAGTAATAGAAGGGAATTTTCTATATTCCCAATTTTTTTAAGAAAAATAACTGCTATACCAATAGCAAACATTAAATAGGTAACCTGCATATATTGGTTGAAATATTCTATAAGAATATCACCCATATTTCCATAATATACACTTTCAACAGCCTTGTTAATTTCAGCTGTATGACCTTTAACCTTACTTACCCATATTGATTCAAATGTAGGTTCATTCCATTGACTTGTGATTTTTTTATTGAAAAAATCCAGTGTGTATCCGGGATCGGAAATAAATTTGTTTATTTTTTCAGACAGTTCTTGTTTAGCTTCTTCATTTGAAGCCTTTGTGTCAAAATCATTATTTTTATATATTGTAACTGTGCTGAAATTAAACCACCCGGGAGCCATATACGATTCACCTAGGCCCATATTCAAATACATAGTCTGAGAAATTCCTTCTCTTAGCTTAGTGTTAGCTCTGTTTTCGTAACTAATAACAATAATATTGCTTACGCCTATTGCTGCAATACAAAGAGCTAAAGCAAAAGCTACTGATTGCCACTTTTTATTTTTAATAGTATGAATAATCAACATTATTCCAAAAGCAACAAGGTAAATCATATTATTGTATTTTGCTAAAATAGCTACAACCAACAAAATTCCGCAAGGAATAAAGTATAAATATTTATTAGTCTGAAAATATTTAATCAAATACAGACTAGCCCATAAAGCACAGCACATACCTATTATATTTCCATATGCAAATGTACATAAAAGTACAGGCTGCAAACATAAAATTAATAAGCAAATAGAAATGAATTCAACTGATGTTCTTTTAAATATAAGTTTTGAAATTTTTGCAACTGCCACATAGGAAAAAGCTACGCATATTACGTTAATATATTGTAGAGGCATTGAACTGCCTGTGCCAAAAATTCTGTAGATGATTTCGCTTATAAATACTATACCTAATTGAAAAGGATAAAAGCTGTAATAGCTTACATTACTATAAAAATCGTGATTATAAAAAGTATCATTATCAAATAGGGTAGAGTAGTTATTACTAGCCGCTTGAGAAGCTGTTTCAAAAATATTAGCACTGTCTGCACCGGGGATGGATTTTACTGAACCTACCCATAAAAATCCTATTATTAATACAAAAGCAACCATTGCTATATACATATATTTGATATTAATTTTGCAAAAAAAACCATATAATTTATTCAACTTGTAAATTACAAAACCAAATAAAATAATTATTAGTAAATTTATTGGTATCAAATCCCATTTATATAAGATTTTTTCAGTTGAATAGTTTTCCGGATCAATAACACTTGTTTGCAAAATACTCATAACTGCAACAAATCCAAAGGCTAAAAATGTAATAATACAAATAATATTTGAAATAATACGTTCTAGCTTACTTTTGGATGTTTCAAGGGTAATTATTTCGGAACTGTGTCTCTCTTTACTGCTTTTTTTACTCATAAAACATCACCTGAAACTAAAGTTGTAATAAGTATAAATTAAATATGATTTATTGTCAAATAAAATGCTAATTAAGTCTTTTAAAGTTTCTTTTTGTAATCTTTTGGTAAAACATGAAAAAATGCCTTAAATGCCGCTGTAAATTTACTTTGACTGTCATAGCCCACTGCCTTGGCTATTTCTGCGATACTCATATTAGATTCATGTAACATTTCTGAAGCTCTTTTCATTCGGTGTTCCTTAATATGTGCTGCGATAGAAGCTCCATAGACTGCCTTGAATTCAGTTTTTAATGTTGTGGGATTAATTAAGTATTGCTTTGAAAGCTCTTCTATGGTGATTCTTTTTTCCATTTTCTGTATAAGTTGATCATGAATTTTTTGTATAACATCTACCATTTCTGATTGATATGCTGTAAATTGTTTCTGTTGCCTAAAGTCAATCTTATAAAGATATATAAGTAATTCCAAAACCTTTAATTTTTGATAGGGAAGTGTCAAATTTACAGGCTGATTATAGAAATATGAAAAAATATTTTCAGTTTGATCGTTTCCTGCAAAAAATGATATCGTATTGTTTTGACAAAACTTATTATGTAATGTTTCATTAAATATATCTGTTTCTTTCAGTAACTCTGGAGGATTATCAGCGTTTTTTTGTAAATCAATATAAATGGTAAGCCCTGAATATTGACCAGTTGGAAAATTTACAGATGAATCTGTATAAAAATTCAGTGTATTAAGTGAAAAGTCACCGGGATTTAGATAAATAAAATTTTCGTTTTCCATTTTCCAGGCTATCTGTCCCGATTTGCAATAATTGATTTGCAAAATATATTCCGTAGGTCTATGTAATATAGAAAAGAAATCCGACTTAACTTCCACATATTTCAAGTCTATTCCCGGATAAATTGAAAAATATACCAATTCCTTTCTATCAGTTAAGCCATCAGCTTCTTTTTGTATTTTATACGAATTATGATTCATAAGAATATCCTCACAGTTTGGGACAGGATATTTCCATAACCTGTTCAATCATTTGATGCAAAAGCTGTGTCTGAGGCGTATTTGACGCACGATAATAAACTTCTTTTCCCTCACGTCGGCTTACAATAAAACCGCTGTTTTTTAAAGGCCTTAAATGGTGCGATACTGCCGGACTCGACATTTCCAGCATTGCAGAAATGTTGATAACGCACTCTTCACAGTGGCATAGAAGCCAAAATATACGAATGCGTGTAGTATCACCAAGCTGTTTGAAAATATCAGCTACAATTTGGAAATTACTGACATTGTTTATTTGTTCATGTATTATTGAAGTTTCCTGTCCCTCTCCGTGATTATGGGGTAAAACTATATTATTCATTATCTCTTCTCCTCTTTTATATTTCTCCCAAACAGAAATAATTTTCGCCCATTTGGAAAAATCAACACCGGAAGCATTGACTTATTATAATATCTGTATTATACTACATATACAATGATTAAACAAGTACTTAATCATAAAATTAAAAATAATTTTTAAGGAGTATTTTTATGAAAAAGAAATATGCAATTGATGTTGATTGTGCTAATTGTGCCAATCTTATGGAAGACGCTGCTCGTAAAACAACAGGTGTTGCGTCTGCTATAGTAAACTTTATGACACAGAATATGATTGTGGAATTTGTTGAAGGTCATGAACCAAAAAATGTTATGCAGGATGTTTTGAAAGCCTGCAAAAAGATTGAACCTGACTGCGAAATTTTTATTTAATATTAGACAAACGGTACTCTTGAACACCTCGGTAGATTCAGAGTGCCATTTGCATTATAGTATAAATAATTAATTGTCCGCATTTGTTCGCATTAGGAAGGAGTTTGTTACTTATGCAGGAATTAGTATTAGGCATTTTGCTTGGAGCTGTTATCCTTACAGCTGCGATAATTCTAATATTCATTGGCGGTCGCAATGGAGAAATGACAAAAAAGCAAAAAAAAATAATGAAACGTATTCTTATTTCCTCTTGTGTTCTTTTAGGACTACAATTTGTTTCTGCTGAGTTATTTGATTCCTTTGATATGTATCTATTCCCATCGGCAGGACGTTGGATTCGCTTTTTATGCTATTTAATCGATTATATAATTATAGGTTATGATATTTTAAAGAAAGCCGCTAAGGGCATTAAAAACAGACGTGTATTTGATGAAAATTTCTTAATGGCTGTGGCAACAATCGGAGCAATGTCATTAGCTATTTACAAAAACGGAGAATATTTAGAAGCTATTGCGGTTATGCTGTTTTATCAGATAGGGGAATGGTTTCAGAGTTATGCCGTGGGTAAAAGTCGCCGAAATATCAGTAATTTGATGGATATTCGCCCGGATTACGCAAATATTGAAATAAACGGTAGACTTGAGCAAGTTGACCCTGATGTAATTAATATAGGAGATATTATTGTTGTACAGCCCGGCGAAAAAGTACCTGTTGACGGAATTATTGTTGAAGGTAATTCCAGTTTAAATACCAGCGCTCTTACAGGAGAAAGTCTGCCCAGAAAAGTTAAGTCCGGCGATGAAGTCATCAGCGGATGTATTTGTATGACCGGTGTGTTAAGAATACGTACTACCAAAGTGTTTGGTGAATCAACTGTTTCAAAAATATTGGATTTAGTGGAAAATGCAAGTTCAAGGAAATCAAAATCAGAAGATTTTATTTCTAAATTTGCTAAAGTTTACACTCCTGCTGTTTGTTACAGTGCCTTAGCTTTGGCAATACTTCCGCCTCTTGTACGTATGCTTTTTATTGGTATTTCTGCTAATTGGGGTGCTTGGATTTACCGTGCTTTGACATTTTTGATTATCAGTTGTCCATGCGCATTAGTTATCAGTATTCCTTTAAGTTTTTTTGCCGGTATTGGTGGTGCAAGCCAACAGGGAATATTAGTGAAAGGCTCTAATTATCTTGAAAATTTTTCCAGGACTAAGGTGGTTGTGTTTGACAAGACCGGAACTTTAACTCAGGGTGTATTTGAAGTAAATGCTATTCATCATAGCAAAATTGAGGATGCTAAGTTAATCGAATATGCGGCATTGGCTGAAAGCTCTTCTTCCCATCCAATCAGTAAGAGTTTACAAAATGCTTATGGAAAAGAGCTGGATCGTTCTCGAGTAAGCAATATTCAGGAAATCAGCGGAAACGGTGTTATAGCAAAAGTTGATGGCAACGAAGTCGCTGTCGGTAACGATAAGCTAATGAAGCACTTAAATATTACCTATCATAATTGTCATCGAACAGGTACAATTATTCATATTGCTATTAAAGGAAAATATGCAGGACATATTGTTATTTCCGATATTATTAAGCCTCATTCCAAAGAGGCTATTACTTCCTTAAAATCTGCTGGAGTTGAAAAGACTGTTATGTTGACCGGTGATGCAGAAAAAGTTGCAATTCAAGTTTCAGCTACTCTTGGAATTGATGAAGTTTACAGTGAATTACTCCCATCTGATAAAGTTGAAAAGGTTGAAGAACTTCTCAATAATAAGGGAGAGAAAGCAATGCTTGCTTTTGTCGGCGATGGTATAAATGACGCTCCGGTTCTTTCAAGAGCAGACATTGGTGTTGCCATGGGCGCCATGGGTTCAGATGCGGCAATCGAAGCAGCAGATATTGTTCTTATGGATGATGATCCTATGAAGATTTCTAAGGCTATTAGAATTTCAAGAAAGTGCCTTAGAATTGTTTATCAGAATATTGCCCTTGCTTTAACTATTAAATTTGCCTGCCTTGCTCTTGGTGCTGTGGGTATTGCAAATATGTATCTGGCTATTTTTGCTGATGTTGGTGTTATGATTCTTGCAGTACTTAATGCAATTCGCTGTCTTTTTGTAAAAAAGATTTAATTTTACTTAATAAATGTAAAGTATAGCTATAATTTAGCTATACACAATAGAGCAATTATTGCATAAATTACAAAATTTTACATTGAAATAATAAACCGATGATATGAAAGATAACTTTCATATCATCGCCTATGTTTCCGATAAAGTTGATTATAACCTTTGAAAAGCAGGATGAGAACAGAGGTGCGTGCTGAAATAAATATACCCGATAGGGTCTATTGATAAGAAAAAGTATATTTTTATACCTTATAGGGTATAATAG
>CAYRTG010000002.1:0-29058 GCA_964427365.1 uncultured Ruminococcus sp.
TTTGGAGACCGCTGCTCTACCAACTGAGCTATACCCCTAAATATTCATTTGTGATTTATCACGATGATTATAATATCATTTTTTGTTGCTAATGTCAATACAAAAATTCACCATATCCACGCGAATCTAATTAGAGTAAATTCTCAAAGCAAATGCAACATAAATGCAACAATAGAATTTGATGTTGCATTTACACTGAGAAAGAAAAATTTATTAGCGAAAGCTTAAATTTCCTGTTGCCATCTTGAAATATCACTGAAAGTCTTATCAATCAACGCTGCAAATTTAACTACTCTTGTGATTGCCTGAACCATGTAACTGCAAAGATTGCTCCGATAAGACAACACTCTGTGATTCCCGGCACATTTAGAAAAAGAATGATCCTGTCAGCCGTATCCTTGATTGTCTTTACCATTTGTTTTCAAAATCTTCGGTAGGGCATCTCATAATTGTACAAGCTTCTGATTTTTTAATTTATTTCATTTTTAATTCTGAAAGACATTCGGTGATAAGTTCACGTTCGTCCATATGATACTTAACGCCTTTGATTTCCTGATAATCTTCGTGACCTTTACCTGCAAGAACAATAATATCTCCGTCCTGAGCATTTTCTATACAATATTTAATTGCGTTCTTACGGTTTGGAACAACAACGTATTTTCCATTGGTTTTACTGATGCCTACCTTAATATCTTCAATAATATCCATAACATCTTCAAAACGGCTGTTGTCCTCGGTGATAACCGACAAATCGGAAAGCCTGCCACTGGTTTCACCCATTTCATAACGTCTTACTTTAGGCCTGTTTCCGCCTGCTCCGAACATTGTAATAAGGCGGTTTGGTTTATACTGCCTTAATGTAGTAAGAACATTTTCCATAGACAAAGCGTTATGAGCGTAGTCGATAAGTAAGGTATAATTTCCGGGGACAGGTACGATTTCAACTCTGCCCTTAACCTGAACGGTTTTAAGTCCTTCAAGGATAGTTTCCTTAGGTATATTCATATGAACACAAACTCCTATAGCAGACAATGCATTATACACGCTGAAGTGTCCGGGAATAGCTACATCTACAGGCATATTAATTTTGCCGTTCAAATCAAAGTGTACACCTAAAAATCCGGGCTTTGCCAGTAGTTTATCATTTGAAGCAATCAAATCAGCTTTTTCATCAAAACCAAAGGTTTCGATTTTACAGGTTGCATTCTTTGTTATTTCCTCCCACTTTTCGTCATCACGATTTATAATTCCAACCTTACATTTATTAAATAGCATAGCCTTGCAATTTAAGTATTCCTCCATATCTTTATGCTCTGCACCGCCGATATGGTCGTGAGAAAAGTTTGTGAAAACTCCATAATCAAAATCTATAGCATCTACTCTGTGCCGTTTTAAGCCAATGGAAGACGCTTCAATAATCATAGCTTTACAGCCTTCATTAACCATTTCCCTTATAGCTTTATGAATTTCGTAGCTTTCAGGAGTGGTGTTGTTTGTTTTGATAAGTTTATCGCCCATAATAATTCCTAAAGTGCCGATTGTACCGGCTTTAATACCTGCACATTCCAAAATTGTTTTAATCATTGCTACTGTAGTAGTTTTGCCTTTAGTGCCGGTGATGGCAATAGTAGTAAGCTCTTTTGCAGGATTAGAGAAAAATTCTGCACTGATAAAAGCAAGAGCTTTTCTTGTATCTGTTACTTTTATAATGGTAACATCATTATTGTCAATATCCACATCATCACTTATCAGAAGTGCAGCAGCGCCCTTTGAAGCAGCATCGAAAGCATATTTATGACCATCAGTATTGTAGCCTTTCAGGCAAACAAACAGAGTTCCTTGTTCAACCTTTCTGGAATCATAAATAATGTTAGAAATTTCAACATTAATATCTCCTTGTACTGTAGTATAATTAGTAGTGCGCAATATATTTTTTAATTTCATAAAACCACCCTCAATGTTAAGGTAATATATAATATGGTTTTATTATATCAACATAACACAAAAAACACAACAGTAAAGGGAAATAATAAATTTTGGTCAATTTACATAAAATTTTAATTACAAGTTCATCTAAATAACTTTAAAAACAAAGTTTGTAAAGTGGTAAATTGGTGAAAAAGTCTATAAAGAAAAATTTACTATGTGCATAATAAACAAAGGCAATTTGTGTGTTTTACACAAATAACAGGCAATTGATTTGTGCAACACATCAAAATCGAAGTTTTTTTAAGTGATGTTGACTAAAAAATGGAAATTAATTTTGACGTTTTAGACGAAAAGTACAAAGGGAGTTGTATTTTTAAGTGGTTTTGTGGTATTATTTATATAGTGTAAAGGATATGGAAGTATGCGTTTTTTCCAAATCCACACTCCGGACACAGGGTGTGTCAAATTTTTTAAAAAGAGGAGATTTTCAGACATGAAAAAAATTCTTGCTTTGCTTTTAGTAGCAATGATGATGGTTGCAGTATTCGCCGGTTGCGGCGAAGCTCCTGCAAGCAACGAGGTTAATAGCTCAAGTGCTGGCGGCGAAAACTCCGGCACAACTGAAGTTACATCAACAAACTTTGATGATGTAATAACTGCTGACCAGTTCGGCGATGAAAAAGGAGCTAAACTTAAGGTTTGGGGTCCGGACGCTTACGCTAAGCTTTTAAAACAGCAGTGTAAGGCTTTCACAGACAAATTTAAGGATCAGAAAATTTCAATTACAGTTGTAGCTCAGGGCGAGGATACTGCTGCTACACAGATGAAGCAGGATCCGGACGCAGGCGCAGACGTATTTGGCTTTGCTTCTGACCAGCTTAACGCTCTTTACGATTCAGGTGTTATCGCTCCGGTAGCAAAGAAATATGCTAACGTAATTGCTAAGACAGATTTTGAAAATGCTGTTGAAGTAAGTACTCTTGATGACAATCTATACGCTTTCCCTGAAACTGGTAATGGTTATTATCTTGTTTATGATAAGTCCGTAGTTTCTGACAAGCAGGCTAAGAGTCTTGAGAAAATTCTCGAAGCTTGTAAGAAGGCCGGCAAGAAGTTCATTATGGATGCCGGCACAGGCTACTATGCTTGCCTATTTACTTTCACAGGCGGTCTTAAGACTGACGGCTTTGAGAAAAACGGTACGACTCAGAAGTTCAACGACTATGATGAGGATCAGGTTGTTGAAACATTAAAGGCTTTCTCAACACTTATGCATAAGTACACAGGCACTTTCCAGAGTCTTGATCCTGCCAAGATTTCTTCAGGCTTTGCTTCAAACAGTAAGCTTAAGTCAACAGTTGGCGCAGGTATCGACGGCAGTTGGAACTCAGAGCCTGATTCCAATGCTCTTGGTGATAACTTTGGTGCTACAAAGCTTCCTACAATCAAGGTTAACGGCAAAGACACACAGATGATTTCAATGTATGGCTACAAGATGATTGGTGTAAATGCTAACTCTAAGTATCCACGCACATCTCAAATTCTTGCTTACTACCTCTCAAGTGAAGAGTGTCAGCAACAGAGATGTGATGAGTTAGGCTGGAGTCCTACAAACACGGTTGTTGCTGAGTCTAAGTCTGCAACAGACAATGTTTCAATTCAGGCTTTACTTGAACAGAGCAACTACGCTGTACCACAGATTAACATAGCAACACAGTTCTGGGATCCAATGGCAAACCTTGGTAATAAGCTTGTAGCTGAGGATACAAATCCTGAGAAGTATGACTTCAAGAAACTTCTTCAGAATACAATCGCTAATATCAGAGGAAAATAATTTTTATTTATTAGTTTATAATATATTTTAGTATATTAGTTAGCTGAATAATGGTTTTGCAAGCAACTCCTTGAGGTTGCTTGCAAATGCCAAAATATTTTAAGCGTTATCAGATTGTTTTGAAAATTATTTATCTAAAATAATAGTTTTTAAAATAAGGGGAACAGGATAACGAAAAAACATAAAAATTATTATTTTAGATAAAAAAGAAGGAGAGTGATTTGATGAGGTATATAGATTATATGCAGCTGAATCCTTTCCAAAAGTTTGGCTATAACTTTACAAAATTCTTCAAAGCATTGCCGTCAAATATTGTTCGGTTCTTTAGGTTTATTGGTAATTCAATTGTTAAATTCTTTGTTGCAATAGGTAAAGGGTTTGCCAACTACGGAATTCGCTTTGCAAAGGGCGATATTGGTGTTAAGCTATCATATCTCATCTTTGGTTTTGGCAATATGGTAAAAGGTCAGGTTATCAAGGGACTTATATTCCTTTTAACTGAAGTTGCATATATTGCATTTATGATAACTTTTGGTTGGGAATACATATCTAAAATCGGAACTTTAGGTACTGTTGAACAAAGCCAAACTTTTGATGAAGCGGGTTTTCCTGTCATTGTTCAGGGTGAAAACTCAATGCTTATTTTGCTCTATGGCGTTATGACCATTGTAATTACAATTGTTGCTTTGGTAATATATATTGTAAATACTAAGAGCGCTTACAAAGTATATGAGATGAAGAAAAACGGCGAAACTCCTTTGGGATTTATTACTGAGATTAAGCAGTTTACGGATGAAAAATTTCATGTTACTCTTATGTCCTTGCCATGTATATTAATCGGTTGCTTTACAATTTTGCCGTTAATATTTATGATTCTCATTGCTTTTACGAACTACGACCACACCCATTTGCCTCCGGGACACCTTTTTAATTGGGTTGGACTTGATAACTTTACTAACCTTGTGTCTGTTACTGAAGGTGCTAACAAGGCAGCAACATTCGTTGGTCTTGCACAGTGGACTGTAATATGGGCAATTTTTGCTACATTTACAAACTATATCTTTGGTATGATTCTTGCTCTTATGATTAACAAAAAGGGCATTAAGCTTAAGAGCTTATGGAGAACATTATTCGTTGTTGTTATTGCTGTACCACAGTTCGTATCACTTCTTGTTATGAACCAAATGCTGCAGGATGACGGTGCTATCAACATATTAATTCAAAATATTACCGGTTCTTCAACTCCTATTAGTTTCTTCAACAGTTCTGCACTTCTTGCCAGAGTAACTGTAATTGTAATAAATATGTGGGTTGGTATTCCTTATACAATCCTTATTACTTCAGGTATTCTTATGAATATTCCTGCTGACCTTTACGAGTCTGCTACAATTGACGGTGCAGGTCCTGTTAAGAGCTTTACGAAGATTACTCTTCCATATATGCTCTTTGTAACAACACCTTATTTGATTACAACCTTCATTGGCAATATTAATAACTTTAACGTTATCTATCTGTTGTCAAACGGCGGACCAACGACGGAACAATATTATCAAGCGGGTGAAACGGATATACTTGTAACCTGGCTGTTTAAGTTGACTATGAATCAGAATGACTATTGCCTTGCTTCCGCAGTTGGTATTTTGGTATTTATTGTTTGCGCAGCATTGTCATTGATAACATTCAATATGACAAGGTCTGCAAAGGATGAGGAGGCGTTCTCATGATAAAAAGCTATAAGTTAAAGAGGAACCTCGCAAACGCTGTTATTTATATTATTCTTGCAGTTTTAGGTATTATTTGGGTATCACCGCTTGCTTATATGATTATGCACTCTTTCCGTGCAGGTACTCAGCAATTTGTTGATTATCTTATTCCTAAGGAATGGGGTTTTGATAACTATATAAACCTTTTCACAAACACAGGAACACTTAACTTTCCAAGATGGTATCTGAACACGTTTGTAGTTGCTTGCTTCAGTTGTGTAATTTCTACAATCAGTGTACTAATGGTTTCTTATGCATTCAGCCGTCTGAGATTTAAGTCGCGTAAAAAGTTTATTAACGTTGGTATGATTCTGGGTATGTTCCCCGGCTTCATGACAATGATTGCTATTTACTATTTGTTAAAGGCTATGGGTCTTACACAAACACTTGTGGCTCTCGTTATCTGTTATAGTGCCGGTGCAGGTTTAGGCTTTCAGATTTCCAAAGGTTTCTTTGATACCATTCCCAGGGCTTTGGACGAAGCTGCCACGATTGACGGTGCAACCAAAAATCAGATTTTCTGGAAGATTATTCTCCCAATGTCAAAGCCAATTGTAGTTTATACAGTTTTAACATCCTTTATCGGACCATGGACGGACTTTATCCTTGCAAAGATTATTATGGGTGATTCTCGTGATAACTACACAGTTGCAATCGGATTGCAGCTTATGACCAGCCTTGACTACAAAACATCATATTATAAGAGCTTCCTCGCAGGCTCTGTTTTGGTTGCTATACCTGTAACAATCCTGTTCCTCAAGATGCAGAATTACTATGTTGAGGGCGTAACAGCCGGTGGCGTTAAGGGTTAATGCCCTTTCACTTGAATATTAAGGGCGACAGAAATGTCGCCCTTTGTTGTATAGCTTTTCGGTAATATAAAATATAAGCTGCAAAAATCAGAAAGTATGCGCTTAAACGCAACTTGCTTTCTGCTATTTTAAAGGAAAATGTTATGAAAAAAATAATTGCATTGGTGCTTTTAGCATTAATTATTCTATCTTCTATGGCTTTTGGTGGTTGTTCAAATGGATATACTGACCCAACTGAAAATATTGAAACTTTAGCTTCAACAGATAAATATCGTAACTATTATGAAATTTTTGTAGGTTCATTTTGTGACAGTAATAATGACGGCATAGGCGATTTGCAGGGAATAATATCAAAGCTTGATTACTTAAATGACGGCAACCCTGAAACTGATGATGATTTAGGCGTTGACGGAATTTGGCTTACGCCTGTAATGCCCTCACATTCATATCATAAGTATGATGTTAAAGATTATTTTGATATTGATGAAGACTTTGGCACTATGGAAGATTTTGATATGCTTGTTAAGGAGTGCCACAAGCGTGGCATTAATCTTATAATTGATATGGTGCTTAATCACAGTTCAAAGTTTTTACCATTGTTTGAAAGCGCCTGTAAGCAGGCTCTACAGGGTAATTTAGAGGATAATGCAAAGTATTTTGAAATTGACCATTATGATGACTATCCCGGTGATAATTATACATCAATTGGTAAGGGCTATTTTTACCTGTCAAACTTTTCACCATATATGCCTGAATGGGACTTGAATCAAAAATGTACAAGAGATTACTTTTTGAAAATTGCTGATTTCTGGCTTAATGACCATAATGTTGACGGATTCCGCCTTGATGCCTGTAAATTTTTTGACAGCAGTGACACTGACGGAGAAAAGTTTTTAGAATGGTATTATAGGGAAGTTCAAAAAATAAAGCCTGATGTATATATGGTTGGCGAGCTTTGGACAGGCAACGCGGAAATTCAATATCTGTATAATTCTAAGATTGACAGCTTGTTTGCATTTGGTTTTGCAGGAGTTGACGGTGAGTTCGTAAACTCAGTTCGTTCAAAAAAAGTCACAAATCTGATTCCTTCAATTCAAAAGTACGAAAGAAAAACCAAGGAATCTAATGAAGATGTAATTAATGCTTATTTTCTTTCAAATCACGACCAAGTCAGAAGCGGAAATTACCTAAAAATAGTTGGAGAAACAGGAACCAAAATGGCTGCGGCAACATATATGTTGATTCCGGGAAATTCCTTTATCTATTACGGTGAAGAAATCGGAATGACTCAGGACTCTCAGGAAGAGGGTGATGAATACAAGCGAGAGCCAATGGTTTGGGATAGTGACAAGCTTCCTAAAATTAAGGTTAATAATATAACCGGCTCTGATAAAAGTCAGGTAAAATATGGTGGAGTTAAGCAACAGAAGGATAATGAATACTCAATTTTTAACTTCTATAAACGTGTAATTAAAATTAAGAATCAAAATCCTGAAATAGCAAGAGGTACAATTACTGGTGTAGAGGATTTTGGAGATAATGCAGTCTGCGGTTATTATATAGAGTATAAGAACAGCAAGATAATGATTATCCACAATTTTAGCGATATTGATTCAAAGGAAATTACACTAACTGATAAAATGATTAAAACTCCTATTCTGCGTGGAGATTTAGTTGCGTCAAACGGAGTTGATGAAACCGGCAAAACTGTTGAGGAACATATTAGCCTTATCGGCTCAACATTAAAACTGCCGCCACGTTCAACAGCGATACTCAAAACTAATGAATAAAACATCCTTATTTACTATAAATAAAATTATGGGCGAGCTTATGCTCGCCCATATGAGTTTTATAATATAAATTTAACAGAATAGTTACTAATTAAGCTTTGCCTACTGAACCGAAGAGTTCCATTTTTTCTTTAACAGTAGCCTTGATAGCCTCAGCACCGGGAGCTAAAAGCTTACGTGGGTCAAAGCCCTTGCCCTGTCGGTCTTTACCTTCTTCAATGTATTTTCTTGTAGCTTCTGCAAAAGCAAGCTGACACTCTGTGTTTACGTTAATTTTAGAAACACCAAGCTCGATAGCTTTCTTAATCATATCAGCAGGAATACCTGTGCCGCCGTGGAGAACTAATGGCATTGAGCCTGTTAGTTGCTGTACAGCATCAAGTGTTTCAAATGAAAGACCTGCCCAGTTTTCGGGATATTTACCGTGGATATTACCGATACCTGCAGCAAGCATTGTTACGCCTAAGTCAGCAATCATTTTACATTCTTCAGGATCAGCACACTCGCCTGCACCGATAACGCCGTCTTCCTCGCCGCCGATTGAACCAACTTCTGCTTCTATTGAAAGGCCCTTGTCCTCACAAATAGCAACAAGCTCTTTTGTCTTAGCAACGTTCTCATCAATTGGATAGTGAGAACCGTCAAACATAATTGAGCTAAAGCCGGCTTCTATACAAGCCTTAGCACCTTCATATGAGCCGTGGTCAAGGTGAAGAGCAACAGGAACTGTAATTCCTAATTCTTCAATCATACCGTTAACCATACCAACTACAGTTTTGTAGCCGCACATATATTTTCCGGCACCCTCAGATACACCTAAAATAACCGGTGACTTAAGTTCTTCAGCAGTAAGAAGAATTGACTTTGTCCACTCCAGATTGTTGATGTTGAACTGACCAACAGCATAGTGACCTGCTTTTGCTTTTGTAAGCATTTCTTTTGCGTTTACTAATGGCATATTAAATACCTCCGAATAAAAATTTCATATGATGCACGTCTGCAACCATACGCTTAAAATTATTATACAACAAATCTAAGTTAATATAAAGCACTTTTAAGAAAAATTTTGAAAAATAGTTAAAATTTTGTCAAATTCCAAAGATTTTCGTAAAATTCAGTTTTTGTACACATAATGTACACATAAAAGGTTGTTTTTATTTTGAAAAAAATATATAATATAAACATATTATTGATTATACAAAGGAGTTTATATAAATGGACAATATTAATGATAATGTAAATAATGAATATGAAGACCTTGAGAATGAAAAGCATGTTAAGGACAGCCGGTTTTCAGTTCCCCAAATGCCACAGAATACTAATCCTGTAAGAGCAGATCAATCTCAAAAAAGCGAAAACCCTCAAAGGGTAAATGATCAGCAGAAACCAACTGTACCTCCTCAGTATGCTGCACCTGAGCAACAGAATCAGGCAGGCTGTTACTCACAGATTCCTCAGCAGCAGCCTGTACCTCCACAGCATAATGGTCAGAATTCTGTTCCGCCACAGTACAGACAGCAACCTTATCAGCAACCTAGGCAGCCTTATGGAGGCTATCAACAAGTTACTCCCGACTATTACAGAATGACATATGGAGTTGAAAAGCCTCCAAAGGAGAAAATAAGCGGAGGATTAAAGGTCTTTTTGATTATAGCCCTTTCATTATTAGGCGCTTGCTTAATTGGATTTATTTCTTATGTTGCAATTAATGCTGACAGCTCAAATAGTTCCGGCAAGGATTTTGACAGCAGTTTTGATTTTACTATGCCAAGTGAATACGGCAGTTTTACTGTACCTACAGAACCCGAGTTAAATAATAATGAATTTTCTCAATCTGACGCTAAGGATAAAACAAATCCTTCCTACAAGGGTATAAGCCTTCAGTCAAAGCCTAAGAATACTTCTGATTCAAAATATAATGCAAGCTATTCATTTAACAAGCTGCAAGATTCAGTTGTAGGTGTAATATGCTATACAGATGAGGATACAGAAAATGCTGAATATGCGTCACAGGGTTCAGGTATTGTTGTAACAAGTGACGGATACATAGTTACTAACTCTCACGTAATAAACAACAGCCGTACAGATTATATTATTAAGGTGGTTACATCTGATAAAAAAGAATACAGCGCCGGCGTTGTAGGTTATGACAGCAGAACAGACCTTGCAGTTCTGAAAATTGAAGCAGAGGGACTGTCAGCGGCAACATTTGGTGACAGCAAGGAAATTCAGGTTACTGAAGATGTTGTAGCTATTGGCAATCCAAGAGGGATAGAATTCCAAAATTCTGTAACAAAGGGAATTGTATCTGCACTTAACAGAGAGGCTTCTTCTACAAATAACTCTAAATTTATTCAGATTGACGCTCCAATCAATCCCGGTAACAGCGGTGGTCCATTGTGTAATATGTATGGTCAGGTAATCGGAATTAATACCTCAAAAATTGTGATTAGTGAATATGAAGGTATGGGATTTGCAATTCCAAGTGCCACAGTGAAATCTGTTGTTGACGATATTATTAAATTTAACCATGTTGCCAACAGAGTAAAGCTGGGGATTGTCGGTAAAGCAGTGTATTTACAAGAGGGCAAAATTCAGGGTATTGAAATCTCTGAAATTTCTGAGAACGGTCCGATGGACGGTTCAGGCGCAGAGGTCGGTGATGTTATTACTGAAATAGACGGCAAAGAAATATCCACCTTTACAGAGGTATATAATATTCTGGAAAAGCACAAAGCAGGGGATAAAGTAAGAGTTAAGCTTTATCGTGTTTCAGATAACAAAACCTATGATGTAACAGTTAGTTTACAGGCAGACGAATAATTTAAAAACACCGCTCACTTTTAAGGTGAGCGGTTTTGCATGTTTGTCCGTAACGGGCAGTAACAAGGTTGTGAAAGTCCGCTGCAGGCTTGTCGGAGAGTTGCTCCGATTTAAAAAAAGCAAAGGGAGGTTTCCTTGCGTAAACCTTCCCTTTTGTATATGATTATTTTGTTTTATCGGTTATATTATCAGTTGTAAACCTTAATGCTGATTGTACATTTGTCAGGATTTACCGCAACATCTTTCATATCTGTTAAAACTTCAATAGTGTTGGAAATAGAGGTTTTGCCTTTTTTCAAAACCTTAAATGTTGCGGTGTAAAGTGTACCTGTTGAAGTAAAGTCAAAGCCTGTAGCAATATCTGAACCATTGTAATAAATTGTACTTTTGTGATTGTTTACAAGTCCGCTGACATTTGCTTTGGCGTCTTCAAATTTCAGATAATTGTTGTCATACTGTGTAAAGCCTTGAAAGTTCTCAAGAACTTTAGGAGTCTTAATATTAAGAGCTATTGTAATTGTATCTCCAACATAGCATTTTGTGCCATTGATTGTGCATACATCATTGCTAGCGTGTGATGAGTTAGTATCAGGCTTTACAACAGATACTTTGCTGTCGGCACTTTGTGAGTTTGTTGTACTTGTTGTGGCTGATGAAGTCTTGCTGTTTGTATTTGATGAAGCTTTTGAGGAATTATTGGAAGTAGTTTTGTTTAATTTAGTTTCAGTAACAGATTCTGTTTCTTTTTGTTTCGTTGCATCTTTAGATTTTTCAGTTACTTCAGGCTTATTATCTTGTTGCTGTGATGTATCTTTTTCTACAAGGAGACTTGTGTCCCCTGTTACTGTGACATTTGTCGGATTTTTTGCTTTTTCATTAGCAGTATTAACATTGTTTATTATTATGTAAGTACCTGTTCCAATAACTACTCCCATTAAAAATAGTAATATCACAAGGGCTATTTTTTCCTTAGTTGAAAAGCGTTTTTTTTTCATATGTTTTCTTTCCTTCCTTATATGGCATAAAGCTAAAATGATTATAACATCTATAATAAAAATTAGCAACAATAAAAATCATAATAAGTTAAAATATAAATAAGAAAAATAGGATATACATACAAAAATATTAGTTGCTTTATAGCCATAATGCCAATGGATATTTATAAAGCATTATGTTATAATTAAAATGGTAGAATTAAATTACACTTTTTAAGAAAGGGTGAAATAAATGAAAAGGATTTTTTCAATTATTATTGCAATAATAATGGTATGTTCAGCTTTTTCCTTTACAACATCTGTAAATGCTGAGGAAGTTAATGTTACCACCTTTCCATCATTTATTGCTGCTGATAACAATGAAGGTTTATATGTCCACAGTGTTTCAGGTGAGGATACTGAGGCCTGGCAATACTGGCAAAGTGTTGTAACAGAAGAAGGTCTTGTAATGGACGAATTTGTAAAATATTTCTTCCTGCCCAGCGGTGCATCTGACGAACAGGTTAGTATATACAACAACTTCGATTATGATGTGGTTATTAATGATGTAGTTATCAAATCTAAATCAGTTGGAGCTGTAAGCTACAGCCCGGAAAAAAGCTATGACGTAAAAGGTGTAGATAGTGATACTGTGATAGCGAAGCTTTGTATTATGAAATCATCAGCAGAGTCTGCAATATATGTGAATAACCTTGATGCTGACGGCAATGGTACTGACCTTTTCAGTTATTTGTGTGCCGATAAATCCAATAGTGCAAAAGCAACAGGTGCTATTGTAGATGAGGACGGCAATGTTGATAACACAAATATTAAGAAAATCAAGGGAAGAGGAAATACAACCTGGAGCAAGCCTAAAAAGCCGTTTAACATTACATATGATTCAAATGTATCAATCGGCGGAATGAGTAAGAGTAAGAAATTTTCTCTCCTTGCAAATTATCAGGATGCATCCCTGCTCAGAAATCGTATTCTATATGATTTATCAGACGCAGTAGGCTTGCCTTATGCTTCTGATTCACGTTTTGTTGATTTCTATATTAACGGAGTTTATCAGGGTTCATACCAATGTGCTCAAAAAATTGAGGTTGGCTCTAAAGACGTGGTTAATGATATTGACGATACAGCATATTTGGCGGCTGACGGTACTTTAGCTGAGAATTTTCCATTTCTTATGGAAATTGACCCAAACTTTGACACAGAGAATGACTTCCACGTTTCTGCAAGCTCAAACAGTATTACAATAAAGGCTCCTGAGCTTACGCCTGATATGGACTATTACTATGAGGTAGGAGAATACGTTAAAGATAAATTTAGCAAGCTTGCGGCGGCAATTAATGATAATGCTACAGAGGAAAGTTTAAGTAAACTTATGGACATTGATTCCTTTACAAAGCTTTATCTTATTAACGAGTTAAGCAAAAACTGGGACAGCGGTGTAAGCAGTCTTTATATGGTTTATAAGCAGGATTCACAGGGTGAGTGGAAATTTTTTGCTTCACCTGTATGGGATTATGACAATTCATTAGGCAATTGTACAGGTGTAGCAAGTGACCTTAAATACTGCGGTGTTACAGATTATGAAGAATACACAGGCTGGTGGTGTAAGTATAAAGGTAAACGTGCAAGCTCTAAAACATCATCAAATATTATGAACAAATGTGCAAACTGTCCTGTAATTCAGGAAAGAGCTGCCACCATTTGGTTTAATGATTTTGTACCTGCTTTAAAAACATTTAATTCTACCGGTGTAAATGAGGGCGAGATTTTCTCAAATGATGTTTACTACAGCATTTTAAAGGATTCTGCTGAAATGAACTACACCTGCGGTTGGCTTTTGAATACCGGCAGTTGGATTGCAGACCACAGTAAGCTTGCAAAGGCTCAGTATAATCCTGAAAATAATAGCTATAATGTTGACAAAGAGTTTACATATTATGACATTAATACATTTAAAGGCGAGTATGACTTTACAGTTGACTGGATGAACTCCAGAGCAGCTTGGCTTTCTGACAATTTTATGGTTTTATATGCTAATGGTGATGTTGACGGAAACGGTAATGTGGATATTAATGATGTTACTTTGATACAGAAGATTGCTCTTTGTATGAATAGCACAGAAAAGCAGAAGAAACTTTCCGATATTAACCTTGACGGAAAGGTTAATATTATGGATGTTACTTTACTGCAAAAAAGAATTTTATAATTAATGTTGGAAAGATAATACAAAGAGGTGCTGTTCAATTGAACAGCACCTCTTGGCAAGTTGTTTTTATCAGGTACAGTATAAAATACAAAATTATATTAAAACACCGGAAGATGATTTTCTTACAGGACAATCTGAAAATTGCCATATAAGCAGATTTTATTTGATTTTAGGACAATTTCGATTTGGCATCGTCATATGGGAATTATTTATGGTTTTATTATAAGGGAGTGAAATCAGAGCCTTATTTTATACTATTATTGTTTGTTTTCAGAAGATTTATTGTTGTCAACCTCTACTGTAATGTTTGTGATTTTGATTTTATAAGCGTCATCGTCAATCTTTTCCGACGTGTATTTTGATTTTGCTTTTTGCTTATACTCAAGGCTATTCTTATATACCATATCACCTATAAAGCAACCTAACATTCCCACTATCAAATATATAAACACATATATCATCCAATGGTAGTAATGGCTGTATATTATTGCACTGCTCATATAAATTATAGGCGCAATAAGAGGAAAGGTAAAGTCTATACCATGTCGCCAGCTATATATAAGTCCTCCTAACAAGGAAGTTGCAGGAAACACAAACTGATACTCTATTGCGTCATATTTGTAGTTTTCACCTTGGAAAAATATTGGCATTATCATATATATTATCGCAAATACTATGGCAAAAATTAAGTATCGCTTCACTATTTTCAACATAATAAACTCCTGATTATTTAACGTCCGGCAATATTCTTACGTAGTTTAAAAAGTTCTTAAAAGAGCCTTGCTTAAATTCTGAATAATCTATGTTATCACGGTTAATCAGACAGTCTGTTACAAGATATGCATCCATGTTAAGTCCTTTTGCAGGGAGAATATCCTCGTTAATATCATTGCCCACCATCATACATTCCTCAGGCTCCAGACCCAGCTTTTCCATAATTTCAACATAGTAAAGAGGATTTGGTTTACAAGAGCTTGAATTGTCATAGGTTGTAACAAGAGCAAAGTCTGAGGGACTTAATCCTGCCCACTTAATTCTATTGTGAGTAGCTATACTTGGGAAAATAGGATTTGTTGCAGCAACAAGTTTATAGCCCTTACTCTTTAGTACCTTTATGGTTTCAGGAACTACAGGGTTATATTTACATATGCGTTTAGTTTCTAAAAACTCTCTTGTGTAGAAGTCATCAAAATCCTTAATGTAGTTTAGTACTTCTTTACCGCAGCATTTTGCAAAGGTTTTCCAAAACACCTCAATATTCAGCACACTTCTGTTATTTTTTACCATAGCAGTTGTGCCTTTCCAAATACTCTTTATAAGCTCTTCACTTTCAATTTTAAGAACAGGACAAAATCTCTTGCATATTTCACCAAAATAAACCTTAACAAAATCGTCCTGATTCATAGGCAGCATTGTACCGTCCAAGTCAAAAAATATATTCTTAATCATAGTTATTACCTTCCAACGTAAATTAATACTATTATATTATAAACTAATGCTTTACGGTTTGCAAGATTTAATGTAAAATGTAATAGGAGTGATTTTATGAAAATTATACTTACTGACGCTAAAACCGTAACTCAGGGTGATTTGTCCCTCACACCGTTAAATGAGTTTGGAGAGGTTATTGTAAATCAACTTACACCCTATGAAAAAATCGCCGATACAGTAAAAGATGCAGAGGCAATAATTTGCAACAAAACTCCTCTTAACAGAGAAACACTTTCAAAGGCTGAAAATCTTAAATATATAGGTTTGTTTGCAACAGGCTACAATAATATTGATATTGATTATTGCAGAGAAAAGGGCATTACTGTATGTAACGCCGGTTCCTACAGTACAGACGCAGTTTGCCAGCACACCTTTGCATTAATACTTGAATGCCTTAGCAGAGTAGGGGATTACAATAAATTTGTGCATCAGGGAAAATGGAAAAACAGTCTTACTTTTTCACCTTTTGTATTTCCATTAAGTGAGCTTGCAAGTAAAACTTTGGGTATTGTAGGATATGGAAGTATCGGAAAAGCTGTGGCTAAGGTAGCTGTAGCTTTTAATATGAAGGTTCTTGCGTATAAGCGAAATCCTAATCCAATTGAGGATAACTTGGTTAAATTTACCGATTTTGATACTATACTTCAAAAAAGTGATATTGTAACGGTTCATTGCCCGCTAAATAAGGACTCTGAAAAGATTTTTAATAAAGACGCTTTCAGTAAAATGAAAGATGGAAGTATTTTTATAAATACTGCACGTGGGGGAGTAATGGAAGAAGAAGCTGTAGTTGAAGCCCTAAAAAGCGGTAAACTTAGCTTTGCAGGAATTGATGTTCTGGAAACTGAACCTATGGCACAGGACTGTCGTCTTTGTGACGCTGATAACTGTATTATTACACCTCACATCGCATGGGCACCAATGGAAACCAGAGAAAGACTTATGAAAATTGTATCAGATAATGTTCGTAACTTTTTAAAGGGCACTCCTACAAATGTTGTAAGCCGGTGATTATGAAAAATGCAATCTGTAACAGAATAACTACCAATTATAACATTTTTAACAAGTTTTAACATAAAGTGCTATAATATTACTGCAAATGCAAATTCTGATTTGCTTAATTAATATGTTTAATGAAATTATGCTAATGAGGAGGCAATTATAATGAAATTAATAAGAAAAACAACGGCGTTATTTTTAGCTTTAATATGTGGATTAACCTGTGTGTCATTCAGTGCAAGTGCAAAAAAGGTTAAAACTAAAAATGTAACTGTACATCACTACAGCCAAAAGAATTTGACCGTAAAGAAAACCTCTGCTCAGAAGAAATACACCTTTGACTACAGCATTAAAAATAACAGCAAAAACTATATTAAAGTTAATTTTTCTGACTGGGGCGTAAGCTATAATTTGCAAATTAAGGGCAGAAAAATCACTGCCAAAAAACTTCCTGTAATTTCAATTTTCTACAAAAAAGACGACACAAAGGTAATTGTTAAAAAGTTTAAGGTTGCTGTTGCCAAAAAAGAAAAGGTTACTTTTAAGGATGTACAGATTAACAAGGGTACAACTAAAGTAATTACATTAAAAAATCCCTATTATAAGGATTATTACTTTAAGCTTTCAAAGCAGAAGGTTGCAAAAATCAGTATGGCGTATTTTGCTAGTGGTGAAAAATTTTCATACAGTACCAAGGGAGTTAAGAGAGGTACTGCAAACGTTAATGTATATCTTAAGGATTACAATGTAAAAGTCGGCAGATTTAAGATTGAAGTAGGAAACTTTCCCACTACGGTTAAAAAGTCTTGCAAAAAGATCAAACTAAAATACAACGGTCACGGCAGTAATGCCTATATGTCCAAGTCTCATGTAATGCTTGCAGATATACTTAAAAATATGAAAGCGGAAACTAAGGCGAAATATTCTGTTGTGTCTGATAATGAAAATGTTGTAAGTAGCTTAAGTACAGGAGAAATTTACGCTACAGGAAAGGGAACAACAACCTGTACTGTTTATGAAAAGCTTGGCAAGGCTAAGAAAAAACCTATTGATAAATTTACAGTAACATCAACAAAGGCTAATATGGCATATGTAGCCTCTGAAAATTCCATGTATTATGACGAGGGTATTTTTGGACAGGGAGAAGGAATTGAATATCTCAACCTTACTGATAATAAAACCTTAAATATGAAAGCTATTATTATAAGTTGTCTTATAAATAACAAGATAACCGGGTCACATTTTAAGTCATCTCTTTATAAAATAATATATAAATCAAGTGATAAATCTGTTGCTACAGTAACCGGCAGCGGTGTTGTTACTGCTAAGAATTACGGCAGCGCAATAATTAGTTATACTATAAGTTTTAAAGACGGTTCAGAATATAATGGAAAATGTGAAGTTTTTGTAGAATCAGAGGAAATGTTTTAATATTAATAGATTAGATACTGTCCCGACCCCCGAAAGTTAGACCAAAAACTAACTTTCGGGGGTCACGTTATACCGATACTGCCCCTTTTATTTGAAAGAGGCAGCCTTTATTTTAAAAAGAATAAAGGCAATTTTTAATGTTTCATTGATATATGTTTTACTTTAGTATATAATATTTAATAGCAACGGAGGTGCAAAAATGAATATTGCAATAATGACTGACAGCAACAGCGGCATAACTCCCGTCGAGGCTTTGAAACTTGGAGTGTTTGTGTTGCCAATGCCTTTTTATGTTAACCAAAAACTTTATTACGAGAATATAGACTTATCTCAAAAAGAGTTTTTTAAGCTTTTAAGGAGCAATTGTGATATTCATACCTCGCAGCCCTCTCCTGCTGATGTTACAAATATGTGGGACAGTATTCTTTCAGAATATGACAGCATTGTTTATGTGCCAATGTCCAGCGCATTGAGTAACTCTTGTCAGACAGCAATGTCTTTAGCAAACTCAGAAAAATATAAGCGCAGTGTGTTTGTTGTGGATAACAGGCGTATTTCCGTTACACAAAGACAGGCTTGTATTGATGCCCTTAAGCTGGTAAAGTTGGGGAAAAATGTTAGCTATATATGCAAATACCTTATGGATACTGCTCTTGACGGCAGTATATATATTGCTATAGATACTATGAAATATTTAAAAAAAGGCGGACGGGTAAGCCCTGCTGCTGCAGGAATTGCAACAGTATTGGGAATAAAGCCTGTTTTACAAATACAAGGGGGAGTTCTTGAACAGTTTGGAAAAGTCAGAGGAATTGAAGCTGCAAAAAAGCTTATGATTGAATCATTATCAAAGGATATTGAAAATCGCTTTGAGAAGGAATATATTCAAGGTAAGATGACTTTGGCTATTGCCTATGCAGGGGATAAAACCCATGTAAAGGATTTGCAGGAAAAGCTCCACTTTAAATATCCTTATTTTCACATTACAGTAGCTCCCTTGGCTTTGTCAATATGCTGTCACACCGGTGAGGGAGCATTAGGTGTGGGCTGTTACAAAAATCTGTAATGCTTGTACAACACTAAAAATCTTACGGTCCTGCTTCAGCCCTTATACATTTGAATATCTATTGTGATTTATGAACACAAAAAAATTTTTATGAACATTAAATTTTCCATTGATTTTGGTAAAAAAATGTATATAATGGTGTATAGGGTTAAAAGATGAGGAGAGAATATTATGACTATCACTCATGAGGACAAAGTTTTCTTAAAACGCTATGACAAACTGCTTTTGTTCAAAAAAAGCGATGAAGCTTATGACGGAGATGAGGTTAATATCGGTGAATATGCCAATAAACAGTTTTTGAGATATATTACGGTGAAAAAGATTGAAGGCGGAATTAAAATTATCAATTTTTATTTTGCAAATACTTCTGATCAGTATATAACTCAGTATGGCGAGTGGATGCCAATTGACCAAATGAGAAATGCACCCCTCCATCCTGCTACAGCAGCAGTTTTAGATAATTATTACAAAGAGGGACAGTATGATAAAGAAGTCCGCGTTGGTACCAAAAATGGTAAAAATGTGGAGTTTGTAGTTGTATCCTACTAAGATTATGCCTGTTGACTTATTGTCAATAGGCATATTTTATAGTTTGCACGGAATGGACAGTAAACTAAGGGGGATAACCCACTACAGGCTTGTAGTTGGCAAACAGCAGAAAAGGATATTGGAGAATATCCGGCAGCCACATACTGCACAGGTTATTAACAAAGAATACCTTGTATCCGTCGGGTATGATAATATACTCGAAAGATACAAGGTAATGTACTCAAGTTATTAAACCGCCGTGTACCGAACGGTACGCACGGTGGTGTGAGAGGACATAATCAATTAATGGGTAGCCGCCTACTTGATTTTTGTGTATTCTTTTTATGCTAAATATGTTGACAAATTGCACTAAATAATAGTATAATCTAATTGTAATTATAGTAAAATACACTATTACTGACATTGCGGCAGTATATGTGTGTTTTTGCTATTATTTGATCATATTTTCTAAAGCGAGGGATGACTATGGAAATTGATTATGATATGAGGAAACTTTTTAATGAAGAGTACCTTACTCAGGTTGCATATATGTACAATAATATGCCTCGTGGTCTTTTAGGACCACACTTTACAGAGTATGGGCTGAGAATAGCAGTTTATCTTCCTCAGTGTAATTCCGTAGAATTTGTCAATAAGGATACAGGCGAAGTTTACAGAGCTTTTTTGGTACATGAGAAAGGCATTTTTGCTGCTAATATCCATACAGACAGAGTAATCAACTACTACTATCGTGCATGGGATGAGGAAGGCAATTACTACGAAAATGAGGATTGCAACAGCTTCCCTGTTCAGACAACAGAGGTTGATGGTTATTTGTTTGGTCAGGGCACTCACTATAACCTTTACAAAAAGCTTGGCGCACACAAAAAGACTATCAACGGCGTTGACGGTGTATTGTTTGCAGTATGGGCGCCAAATGCTCAGCGTGTATCTGTAATCGGTAATTTCAATAATTGGGATCCTGCCATTCATATGATGAGTAAGGTAGCCCCTGTTGGTATTCACGAAGTATTCGTTCCCCGTATCGGCGAAAATGAAATGTATAAATTTCAGGTTAAAACAGTTGACGGCTTCTGTGTTGACAAAACCGATCCATTTGGAAATAGTCAGCAGCAGCGTCCTGAAACAGCTTCTATTGTTGTTGACCTTGATAAGCATATTTGGAAAGATAATGAATGGATTGAAAATCGCAAAACCGCTGACCATGACAGCGAGCCTATGTGTATTTATGAATGTCATCTTGGCTCATGGCGTCAGAATGAGGACGGTAGCTTTAAAACATACCCAGAGCTTGCAAATGAGCTTGGCGACTATGTTGTAGATATGGGATATACCCACGTTGAGCTTATGGGTATTCTTGAGCATCCATTTGACGGTAGCTGGGGCTATCAGGTAACAGGTTACTTTGCTCCTACATCACGTTTTGGTACTCCTGAGGACTTTATGTACTTTGTTGACCACCTGCATAATTTAGGTGTAGGTGTAATCCTTGACTGGGTACCTGCTCACTTTCCTAAGGATTCACACGGACTTGGACGTTTTGACGGCACTTGTGTTTATGAGCATCCTGACCCAAGACGTGGTGAGCATCCTGATTGGGGAACATATATCTTTAACTATGAAAGAAACGAAGTAAGAAACTTCCTTATTGCCAGCGCATTATTCTGGCTTAATAAATTTCACATTGACGGATTGAGAGTTGACGCAGTTGCATCAATGCTCTACCTTGACTATGGCAAGAGTGACGGTCAATGGCTTCCAAACATTTACGGAGGGAGAGAAAATCTTGACGCTGTTGAGTTTTTCAAACACCTTAACTCTATGGTTGAGCAGTACGCTCCGGGCACAATGATTATTGCTGAGGAAAGTACAGCTTGGCCGGGGGTTACAAAAAGTGTTCACGAAGATGGACTTGGATTTAACTATAAATGGAATATGGGTTGGATGAATGACTTTCTTGAATACATTTCAAAGGATCCTGTATATCGTCAGTATGAGCATGGAAAACTTACTTTCAGTATGATTTATGCATACACAGAGAAGTTTATCCAGGTGCTTTCTCATGACGAGGTTGTATATGGCAAATGCTCAATGATTAACAAAATGCCCGGTGACGAATGGCAGAAGTTTGCTAATCTGCGTACTTCCTATGGATTTATGTATGGTCATCCAGGTAAAAAACTTTTGTTTATGGGACAGGAATTTGCTCAGTATGATGAGTGGGATTCCAATGTTGGATTACAATGGTTCTTAATTGATGATAATATCAATAACAAGACAATGCAAATTTACTTTAAGGACTTACAGCATTTCTACAGGAATCATAAGGCTATGTATGAGTTGGACTTCAACCCTGCCGGCTTTGAGTGGATGAACTGTGACGATTATCAAAGTTCAGTAGTAAGCTTTGCAAGAAAGACAAAGGACGGCAAAAGATCAGTTCTTTGTATCTGCAACTTTACTCCTGTGCCGCGGGATGGTTACAGAGTAGGGGTACCTAATATGGGTACGTACAAGGCTGTTTTTAACAGTGATGATCTTAAGTACGGCGGCACAGGTCAGTTTGAGCAGAAGGACAGACGTGCTGCAAAGGTGCCTTGGAACGAAAGAGAACAGAGCATTAAAATTACGGTACCTCCACTTTCGTTTATTGCCTTTGAATATAATCACATAATGCCAAAGGCAGAGGATGAAAAGCCCGTAAATAAGACTACAGCCAAAAAGGCGAATAAAGCCCCTGTAAGGAAAGCTGCAAAAAAGGCCCCTGCTTCAATGAAAAAAGCAGCAAAAAAAACTGCTCCTGCAAAGGAAACAGAAGCTGTAAAGACTGAAGGATTCAAAAAAGAGCAAAAGGTTGAAGAATCAAAGTCAGAGGCATAGTCTAAAAACTTAAGGCACAGCAACTATGCTGTGCCTTTGATGTTACAGGAGTAATATGAAAATTTTGATTATTTACACAGGCGGGACAATCGGCAGCCGTCTTAAAGATAATTTAATATCGACTGACAGAAAGCAAAACCGGGAGTTGTTTGATGAAATTCAAGGCGTTGAATTTGATTATACAGAGCCTTACTTTATATTATCTGAACAGCTTAGCGGTAAAAATCTTACAGCGCTTATTAAATGTGTAGGAGAAAATCTTTCTAAGAATTATGACGGAATAATTGTTACCCACGGAACTGATACTTTGCAGTATTCAGCGGGAGCATTAAGCCTTGCTTTTGGGAAATGTAAGATTCCGGTGGTACTAGTTTCCAGCAATTATATTCTTGATGATATAAGAGCTAACGGCAAAGATAACTTTAAATTTGCCGTTGAGTTTATGAAGGAGGGCATCGGCGGAGTTTTTGTAAGCTACAAAAACACAGGCTCAAAAGCTGAAATTCACCTTGGTTCAAAGCTGTTGCCCCATGAGATTTACACAGATGATGTTAAATCCCTTGGAGAACCATTTGGTTTTTTTGAAAAGGGTAAATTTATAAGAATTATTAATAATTTCAGCTGTGATAATATAGAACAGTTCAGACTTAATGAGTTTTCTCCTGTGTTATGGCTAAGTGTATATGCAGGTATGAAAGAGATTGACGCAAAGGGCTATAAAGCAGTGCTGTTACAAGGCTATCATTCAGGAACCTTGCCAACTTTGTCGCGAGAATTTATCTCTTTTTGCAAAAATACTAATGTGCCAATATATTTTTTAGGTGCAACTGATGGCAATAAGTACGAAAGCACCAAGCTGTTTGATGACATTGGAATACATGTTTTGCCAAAGCTATCTCCTATTTACGCCTATATTAAACTTTGGGCGGTTTATGATAACCAATTAAGGGTTGACAAAATCTTTAATACTACAGAATAATGTGGTTAATATTGGCGGTATATACCAGATATAGTGTTACAAAAATTTCCCTAAGAGAATATACCATTTAAATTTGTAACAAAATTCAATAAACAGAACAGTTGTTCGTAACAAATGGTTACGAGTTTGTAGTTTAATTATTTTATAAAGAATTAAACTTTACAATTTCCCCAAATGCCGTTACATTATGGTAGAATTGTTGATTTTGTGAGATTAATGGTATAAAATATATTTGCACACAAAAGGTAAGGTTGATTTAGACTTACTAAAGTGCTATGTTTGTTACTGCAATAGTGGTGACATTCACACAATTTCATCCGAAAAAAGAGCCACAGTTATTCTGTGGCTCTTTTTTCGTCAATGTTTTAATTTATCCTAATACTTTTTTAGCTGTGTCAACAGAAGCCTTTGCATCTTTGCAATAATAGTCAGCACCGATTTTCATTGCATAGTCTTCAGTTAAAACTGCTCCCCCAACAAAAATCACACACTTACTGCTGCCGTCAGGATTTTGTAGCTCCTTTGTGTTGCGTACAAGGGAGATTGTGTCCTCCATACTTTTCAGGGTAGTTGTCATTAAAGCTGATAAGCCTATCATTTTAATATTTTGCTTAACAGCAGTATCCACAACAACCTGCGGGTCAACGTCACGTCCAAGATCAACTACAGTGTAGCCGTAGTTATCAAGAAGAACTTTAACAATATTTTTACCAATGTCGTGAATATCGCCCTTTACGGTAGCAAGTATAATCTTGCCCCTTGAAACAGGGGAATTGTTATTTAAAGAAAGATGATTTTTAATAACTTCAAAACAAGCCTGTGCAACATTTGCACTTTGAATAAGCTGAGGTAAGAAGATTTTGTTGTTTTCAAAATCTGTCCCAACCTTATCAAGAGCAGGAATAAGCTCCTTGTTTATTATATCCATAGGTTCGGTTGCTTCTAAAGATTTTTCGGTAATACCGGCAGCCTCATTTTTTAAGCCGTTCATAATAGCATATGTGAGTGTAATCTGATTTTTCTGCGGCTTAGGTTTAACAACAGACTCTGTATTGTACTTTTCAATAAATGCTGCGGAGTTTTTATCAATATTTGCAAGAACCTTATATGCACGAACTGCACCCATCATATCTCTGTCATTAGGGTTGATAATCGGTAAATCCAGTCCTTCTTCAAGTGCCATAGTAAGAAAAATGTGGTTTACAAGTCCTCGGTTTGGCAGACCGAAGCTGATGTTTGAAACACCAAGACAGGTTTTGCAGCCAAGCTCAGTTTTAACTCTGTGAAGGGCTTTCAGAGTTTCCAGACAGCCTTCCTGTTCAGCAGAAACTGTCAAGGTCAGGCAGTCAATATATACATCCTTTGGTTTAATTCCGATAGATTTAGCTCTGTCAACAATCTTTTTAGCAATTTTGAATCTGCCCTGCGCGGTTTTCGGTATTCCGTCTTTGTCTAAAGTTAAGCCTATTACAGAAGCACCGTATTTTTTAACTAAAGGCAAAACCGTATCAAGGGATTTTTCCTCACCGTTTACAGAGTTTACAATTGGTTTACCGTTGTAAATTCTCAATGCAGCCTCAAGCACCTCCGGCTTTGTACTGTCAATCTGCAATGGTACGTCAACAACTGCCTGCAAGGCTTTGATAACCTTAACCATCATTTCTTTTTCGTCAATTTCAGGTAAGCCTACATTTACGTCAAGAATATCTGCACCTGCATTAACCTGACTAATAGCCTGATTTAATATATAATCTATGTCATTGTCAATAAGTGCCTGTTTAAACAGCTTTTTGCCTGTAGGGTTAATTCTTTCACCTATTATTCTGGGTTGAGAAATCTCTACAACAGTAGTACCTGAACAGATTGCAGTCTCAACATTAACGGGAGTTTTTCTGTATTTTTTGTTTTCTACAACCTTAACAAGCTCTTCAATGTACTCGGGGGTTGTGCCACAGCAGCCACCAATTAGCTTAACCGTGCCATAGTTAATAATCTTTGCCATACTTTTTGCAAAATCCTGTGCAGTAACATTGTAGGTGTTGCTGTTGGGGTCAGGCAATCCTGCATTAGGCTTAACAAATACAGGTATTTTTGACCATTTTACAAATTCCTTTACAACAGGAGCAAGCTCATCAGGTCCTAAAGAGCAGTTAACGCCAATTGCGTCAACTCCAAGTCCCTGCAAAGTAAGTGCGGCTGATGCAACTGAAACACCTGAAAATGTACGCATATTTTCTTCAAAGGTCATAGAGGCTACAATAGGCTTGCAGCTATTTTCCTTTGCAGCAAGGACACCGGCTTTCAGTTCAAGCAAGTCCGTCATAGTTTCAAAGAAAATTACGTCAGCATCATTGCCTGCAATGATTTCCTCTTTAAAGTAATTGTATGTATCCTGAAAGCTTAATGCGCCGGCAGGCTCTAAAAGCTGTCCTATTGGTCCGATATCCAAAGCAACCGCTTTATCCCTGCCTACAACTTCACGGGCATTTTTAATTGCAGAAGAAATAACTTCCTTAACGCTGTAGCCGCAACCTTTTAGCTTGTAGCCATTTGCACCAAAGGTGTTTGCAGATATAACCTCAGCACCTGCCTCTGCATACCGGCGGTGAATATCCATTACTATTTCAGGCTGTTCAATATTTAATATTTCAGGAATACCTCCGGCTTTCAGACCTCTTTTTTGCAGCATTGTACCCATTCCGCCGTCCAATATAATATATTCATTTTTCAGCAAGTCTTTAAAAGTCACAGCGGCTTCCTGCCTTTCTGAATTTACAGTTTTTTGCAAGGTTGCAGCTTGCACAGCTCTTGCGTTTCTGATCTATAGACTCTTTGCTTAGCCCCATAATTGCAGTAACAGACTTTGTAGGAGTAAGGATTGAATTTTCATTTGTACACAAGCCGATTTTTCGCTGTGCGTCAAGAAACCGTAAAAAGGTTTCCTGAAGCTCAATAGGGTAATCGCCGTATCCGGGAGAAAATCTCCATGTCAGATTATAATCCTTGTATTTATTTGCTATTATATCATCAATTTTTATGCAGACCTGTTCGATTGCAACGCTTGCCATTGAGTCCATTAATACAGCTTTTGCCATATCTGTAACCTGTGACATACGAATCTGTTTGTCAATATCAGCACCTAAGGTAGCACATATTATAACACCTTCATTGCACCCGTTTAAATGTGTTTTTACAGAATTTCCTATAACAAGTCCGCTATTATCAAGATTAATTTTTTTATATAGATATTTTGGCTGTGCTGCTGAAAGTATAATCTTTTCACATTGATTCATAAGGCTTTCCATAGCCGGATTCATTTCAACGCCGCTGTTACCCAGATAGCGTATAGCTTCAGACCTGTTTATGTATTCAAGTTTTATCATAACAAGCTGCCTATAGCCTCACATATTCTCCGTGCCGCATAAGGATTGTTCATTGTGTACAGGTGTATTCCCTTTACACCGTTTGCAATCAAGTCCACACATTGGTCAATTGCATATGCAATACCTGCGTCTCTTAAGGCTTCGGGATTGTTTTCGTAACGATTCATAATACGTGAAAACTTTGCAGGTAAAGACGCACCGCAAAGAGACACCATTCTTTGAATCTGATTTTTATTTACAACAGGCATAATTCCTGCCTCAATAGGTACGTTTATACCTGCAAGCTTACAGCGTTTTTCAAAATCATAAAAGCTGTTATTATCAAAAAAAAGCTGTGAAATCAAAAATTCAGCACCTGCGTCAACCTTTTTTTTAAGATTGATAATATCCGAAATCTCGTCTGCTGCTTCAGGGTGAACCTCAGGATAGCAAGCACCTGCAATATGGAATCCGCCAAAATCATTAATGAAGGCAGTAAGTTCATTTGCGTGCTTGAAGTCTTTTTGAGGTGGCAAATCAAGCACAATATCACCCCGCAAAGAAAGTACGTTTTCAATATTATGTTCCCTAAATTGCTTAAGAACCTGGTTAACCTGTTTTTTATTGCTGTTTACACAGGTAATGTGAGCAAGAGGCTCAATATTAAGCTCATTTTTTATTTTGCTTGCAATGGCACAGGTGTTATTTGCAACAGTACCTCCTGCACCATATGTAACGCTGATGTAAGCAGGATTAAGCTCTTTTAGTTCATACAGAGTTCCGTAAATGCTTTCTATGGGAGTAGTTTTCTTAGGTGGAAAAACCTCCATACTAAGGAGAGTTTTGTCATCACAGAATTTATCTAAGATTTTCATAATATCACACTCTATTGTTTCTGTAGTCTTTTCAATAAATATACCACAAAGTTTTAAAAAAAACAACTTGGTATTTGACCTTATTGAGAATTTGTTGTAGAATATAATCATTAAAATAAAGGTAGTGGAAAAAATGAAATTATCCTTAATTATTCCTTGCTACAATGAAGAAAGCAATGTTCGTTTTTTTTATGAGGAAACTAAAAAAGCTTTTGCAAATGCAGACTTTGATTATGAGTATGTATTTGTAAATGACGGAAGTAAGGACAAAACTCTTGAAGAACTTCACAATTTATATGAAAATAAAAAAGAAAGCAATATTACTGTAGTTTCTTTCAGCCGTAATTTTGGCAAAGAATCTGCAATTTATGCAGGCCTTAAAAATAGTGTGGGAGATTTTCTTACAATTATAGATGCAGATTTGCAGCAACGTCCTGAGGTCGTTATTGAGATGATGGATATTCTGGACAAAGAGCCTGAGTATGATTGTGTTGCAGCATATCAGGCTCAGCGTAAGGAAGGCTCTGTAATGACCGGATTTAAGTCAGGCTTTTATAAGATTATCAATAGACTTAGCGAGGTGGAACTTCACGCTGATGCAAGCGATTTCCGCACATTTACCAGAGGTATGGCCGAGGCTATTATGGAAATGGCTGAGTATCACCGCTTTTCAAAAGGTATATTTAGTTGGATAGGCTTTAATACTAAGTATATTCCTTATGAAGTTCAGGAGCGACATTCAGGAAAAACGAAATGGAACTTTTCAAAACTTATGAAATATGCCATTGAAGGAATAACAGCTTTTTCCACAAAGCCGTTGAAGCTTGCTACCTATGTTGGTATGCTTTCATCAGTTGCTTCAATTATATATCTTGTGGTTGTTATTATACAGAGATTGTTCTTTAATGTTGCCGTAAGCGGTTATGCAACAATCGTTGCTTTGATACTTCTCATAGGAGGAATACAGCTCTTTTGTATGGGCATTATGGGTACATATATTGCAAAGACATACATTCAAAGCAAAAACAGACCTATTTATATTGCCAAAGAAATTTTAAGCTATAAGGACAAAAAAGATAAATAAGAATAAATCACTCCCTTATAAGTACTGATGAGGGAGTTTTGCGTTAGCTTGATAAATCAAAGATTTAGAAACTCACCAAGCTGCATTTCATTACGCATAAGTTCGTTTAACTAAATCAAAGATTTAGAAACTCACCAAGCTGCATTTCATTACGCATAAGTTCGTTTAACTAAATCAAAGATTTAGAAACTCA
>CAYRTG010000002.1:29158-39851 GCA_964427365.1 uncultured Ruminococcus sp.
CTGCATTTCATTACGCATAAGTTCGTTTAGCTAAATCAAAGATTTAGAAACTCACTTAATTTTAACGGTTAACTTTAAGGTTTTAACACCATTAACCTTAATTTTAAGTGTGGTTTTGCCTTTTTTTAAACCCTTTACCTTTATAGTGGCGGAGCTTGGTTTTGATATTATTTTAGCTTTTGCAGTGTTTGTATATTTATTGTTAATTGAAGAAGCCTTGCCTCTTATTTTAACAGACACACTTTGCTTTTTTTTAACAGTAACAGACTTTGCAGAAAGAGAAGGGTCTTTTTTTATTGTAATTTTGCACTTAACCTTACCAATAACGGATTTGTTTCTATGTAATGTCATTGTTACTGTGGCTTTACCTTTTTTAAGTGCAATCAGATTGCCTGTTGAGGTTGTCTTAACAATCTTAGAGTTTGATGACTTATAGGTTAATTTTGTTTTAGAGTCAAGGTTTTTGACTGAAAGTTTGTAGGATTTGCCTACTTTCAGACAGCGTGAATATGTGGAAACAGGAATCTGTACTTCAGGTGTAATTGTAATAATTGTAGATGCCTTTGTAGGTTGTGTATTTTCAGTAGGAGTTAAGGTATCCTGTGATAAATCAGTAGAAGCAGTAATTACATTATAATTAATTTCATGAAGATTATCCGAATCATTAGGAGTAGCCTTTGATGAAATATAAAACTTTCCGTCAAGCTGCATAGAAAAACCGTATATATAATTTTTAATGGAAGAAGGCTTGCTGTAAAAAAGCTCCCTTTGGGTGCTTCCGGGTTTGAGTCTGTAAACATTTGTTGTGTCGTTATAGTAAATATATTCTCCGTCATAAGACAGATAGGAATAATTTCCTTTCCAGTAAATGTCCGATGTACCTTCAACATACCAACGATTTTCAATTTTATTTATTTCGGAAATTGAGCCGGAATTGTTATTATAAGCTAATAAAGCACCATATTCACTTGCTCCGTACAGATGATTTATGTAATAATCCAATTCGTTAGCTTTGAATATTCCGGTTTCAACACCTCGCCACCATGCAAGATTATACATATCATTGTCAGCCTTAAGAGAAGATACCCAATCTGTGTGCTTGAACGAGTTGTTTGAGTCATTGTCATAAGCATTCATCTGTCCGTCGCTAACAATGCAGAAGTCATGGTATACTCTGCCTATAGTATCAGGAGTAGGGTCATCATATGCTACATCAACATGATAATAGTATCCGTCAATATTCACAAGGGACCATGAGTGATTTACCTTAAGGCTTTGAATATATGCTGTTGGAATTCCAAGCTTTTTCATAATATAGTTAAATGCTAGGGTGTAGCCCTCACAATAAGCCTCTCCATCCACAAGAGCTCCATATGCAGTATAAACAGAGTAGTTGTCAGTTTCTACATTGCTTTCATAATATCGGCAATTAAGGGCAATCATATCGTGAACATAACGGCATTTTTCCATGTTAGTCCAGTCAGAGCCAATACCTGAGATAATTTTGTCGGCAGCGTTATCAAGTTCCTGTTGTTTTTCCTGTATCTCTTGTTTTGTAAAAAGGTATGTTGGACGAATGGAAATCAATGTGTTGTCAGGGTTTGAAATTGAAACCTCTACAATGTGAGGGTCAACATAGAAAAGCTCAGGGCTTTCACAAAGAATACTAATGAATATTTCCATAATATATTTATCCGGAACCTTGTACTTTGTATCCAAAGAAATGTCTTCAGTCATATTCAAAAGCTCATCTTTAAGAGTATAAGTAATAGCAGGGTGAAGCTCCTGAATTTGTCTGCAGGTGAGAGTATTGAACAGACTGTCTTCGCTTACTGCATTTGCGGTAATATCAGAATTAATGTTAACCGATGCTAATGACAACAAAGCGACGCAAATAACCAAAGCAAAAGAAATAAGCCTTTTCATGTTTAATACCTCCATTCAAGTTTTAAGTAGATTATTTTGTTATATAAATTATGCGATGATGCCCCCGCTTGTAAAGCGGCGGGTGTCATTCACTATTTCAGCGGAAGTTATAATATTCCACTGAAAAACTGGGGAGCTAACGCTCTCCTCGCATTTGCAATCTGTCGCAAGCTCTATTTCAATCAGGCTTGCCGGAGCGTTGCTCTGATTTAAATATACAGCTTATGGCAGGCAAAAATACACAATACCCCACTCTCATTATAAAAGAAATATTTTCATTAGTCAATAACTCACTTAAACCGATGAATTTTTTTCAGACTTCTGCATATAATTGAACAGTTTAATCCTTGGAGGGGTTGTATGTGAAAGGAATAGTGGAAGAAAGAGCCGCAATGTTAGGCGAATATATAATAGAAAGTAAAGCTACTGTTCGTTCTGCTGCTAAAAAATTCGGCATAAGCAAAAGCACCGTACATAAAGATGTAAGCCAAAGGCTAAAAAGTGTAAACCCTATGCTATACAGAGAGGTTAAGGAAATACTTGAGATTAATAAAAGTGAAAGACATATACGTGGAGGTATGGCTACCAAAAATAAATATCTGCTTAAAAGAATGAACAAACTCTAGGACTGCTTTAATTAGCAGTCTTTTTTTGAGATTTAATAATATATAAGCATTTTTTATGAAATGTATGCTTTTAAATGTTGATTTTACTTGACCCAAAAAAAATATGGTTGTAAAATAAATAGGCAAATAATTAAGCAAATAATAAAAGGAGGACGAATATGGGCAAGATTTTTAAAAATATGATGCCCTATTGGAAATCAATAATTTTAATTATTCTGCTGCTTGTAATTCAGGCATGGTGTGATCTTGCCTTGCCTCAATATACATCAAATATTATTGATACAGGTATTCAGAATTCAGGTATTGAGCATATACTTCCTGAAAAAATAACTGCGAAAGAGTATAACTATGCTACCCTTTTTATGAAAGCCAAAGAAGCACAAGACTTTGAAAACAGCTATGAAAAGGCAGGAGAGTATTACTTAAGAAAAGTTAATGATGAAAAGAAACTTAATAAGCTTGATAATGAGCTTTTAATTCCGATTATGATGGATTACTCTATGTCAATGCTGTCCGTAGATTCTTTTAAAGAAATGCTTTCTCAGCAGATGTCAGAAGGAAATGACAAATCTACATTTAATGACATATCGTTACAGGATATGGAACAGTTTTTTGGTGTAAAGCTTGAAACTTTTAACCGTACTGATGAGGAAAGCAACAAAGAGATTGAATGTGTCGATTCTCGTCCTTTATTTGAAAAGCTTATAAAGGGCGTGAAAATTCCCGACTCTGCGACAGGACAGCTTCAGACTGTAAAGCTAAGCAAGAACCGGCTTCTTTCAGCAAGAGTAAATATGGAAGATGAAATAGATGCAGTCGGTTCCAATACTCTTAAATCCTCTGCCATTGCCTTTGCTGTTGACAGGGACAGAGAAGCAGGAGTTGATGTTGATAATATCCAAACTAACTATCTGTGGATTGCCGGACTTAAAATGGGTGTGGTTGCTCTGTTGCTGACAACTGCCTCAATTATTGTAGGCTTCTTTTCAGCAAGAATAGGCGCCTGCATAGGCAGAGATTTACGTGGAAAGGTATTTAAAAATGTTGTAAGCTACTCAAATGCTGAAATAGACAGATTTTCAACTGCGTCACTTATTACTCGTACAACCAATGACGTACAGCAGATACAGATGGTAAGCACTATGCTTTTAAGAATGGTTATGTATGCTCCGATTTTAGGCATTGGCGGCGTCATTAAGGTTATGAACACAGGTGCAAGTATGGCTTGGGTAATCGCACTTGCAATAGTAATAATTATTGGCATAGTATCAGTTCTTATGGGTGTAGCAATGCCAAAATTCAAGCTTATGCAAAAGCTTGTTGACAGAATTAACCTTGTTGCTCGTGAAATCCTTACAGGTATTCCTGTAATCCGTGCATTTAAGCGTGAGGACAAAGAGGAGGAAAGATTTGACAAGGCAAATAAAGACCTTACGAAAACAACCTTATTTACTAACCGGGTAATGACATTTATGGCACCTCTTATGATGATACTTATGAACTGTATTTCAGTACTGATTGTATGGGTTGCTGCCGGCAATATTAATGAAGGCACAATGCAAGTTGGTGAAATGACGGCATTTATTACCTACACAATGCTGATTGTTATGAGTTTCCTTATGCTTACGGTTATGTCAATTACATTACCAAGAGCTGCTGTTGCAGCAGGCAGGATTGACCAGGTTATCAAAACGGAATCCTCAATTGTTGACAGTAAAAAGGCATATGATATAAATAATTGCAAAGGTGTTGTACGCTTTAACAATGTTTCCTTTAAGTATCCCGGCGCTGAGGAAAATGTTATAGAAAATATAAGCTTCTGTGCAGAGCCGGGCAAAACAACAGCAATTATAGGCAGCACAGGCAGCGGAAAATCTACCCTTGTTAATCTGATTCCAAGACTTTATGATGTTACTGAGGGTTCAATTACTCTTGACGGTGAGGATATCAGGAACATTACAATGGAATCATTAAGAAATAATTTAGGATATATTCCTCAAAAGGGAATACTTTTCAGCGGAACTATAGCAACTAACCTTAGATTTGGAAATAAAAACGCAACGGACAAAGAAATTGAAAAAGCAGCCGAAATAGCTCAAGCTACAGATTTCATTAAAGGAAAACCTGCCGGCTTTGAAAGCACAATTGCCCAGGGCGGTACAAACGTATCGGGCGGTCAAAAGCAAAGACTTTCTATTGCAAGAGCAATTGCTAAAAATCCAAAGGTATATATTTTTGACGACAGCTTTTCGGCTCTTGATATGAAAACTGATGCTGTTCTAAGAAAAGCCCTTAAAGAAAACGTTTCTGACAGCACGGTAATTATAGTTGCACAGCGTATTTCAACTATTATGGACGCTGAACAGATTATAGTACTTGATAATGGTAAAATCTCAGGAATAGGTAAACACAAGGAACTTCTTAAAAACTGTGATTCCTACCTTGAAATTGCAAAATCTCAGCTTTCTTCTAAGGAACTGGGACTTGGAAAGGAGGAAGAATAGTGAGTCATCAAAGAAGACCTATGAAACACGATTCCGGAATGCCTGTGGAAAAGGCGAAAGATTTTAAAGGTTCTGTTAAGAAACTGATAAAGTATATGGGCCGATATAAGATAGCTGTGTTTATTGTTATGATATGTGCTGCTGTTTCAACTGTCTTTTCTGTTATAGGTCCTAAAATTTTAGGTCAGGCTACTACAGAGCTTGCCAAAGGGCTTATGAGGAAAATTCAGGGTGCCGGTGGAATTGACATGGAGCTTATCGGTTATATTCTCCTTATAGTTTTAGTGCTGTATACAATAAGTGCATTGTTTCAATTTATTCAGGGTTGGCTTATGACAAGTGTAACTCAGAAAATCTGTTACCGTATGCGCAAGGAAATTTCCGAAAAAATTAACCGTATGCCTCTGAAGTATTTTGAAAGCAGAACTTACGGTGAAGTCCTTTCAAGAATAACAAATGATATTGATACTCTGGGGATGGGACTGAATCAGAGCATAACTCAGATTATCACGTCAGTATGCACCATTATAGGCGTACTTGTAATGATGCTGACAATTTCACCGTTAATGACATTGATAGCCTTGGTTATTCTTCCTGTATCTGCATTTTTGCTTGCATTGATTGTAAAATATTCTCAAAAGTATTTCTGCACACAGCAGGAGTATTTAGGTCATATAAACGGTATTGTTGAAGAAACCTACGGCGGCCACCTTATTATCAAGTCCTATAATAAGGAAGAGGAAACTATTGAACAGTTTAACAAAACAAATGATATACTGTATAAATCAGCTTGGAAGTCACAGTTTTTATCAGGTATGATGCACCCTGTAATGATGTTTGTAGGTAACTTAGGTTATGCTGCAGTTGCTCTTTCAGGAGGACTTTTAGCTATTAAGGGTATTATTCAGGTTGGAGATATTCAGGCATTTATTCAGTATGTAAAGAATTTTACCCAGCCGATTCAGCAGATTTCACAGGTTATAAATCAGGTCCAGTCAATGACTGCTGCCAGCGAAAGAGTTTTTGAGTTTCTTGAAGAAGAGGAAGAGGAGCAGACAGTTGAAAATCCTGTAAGCGTTAGTGAAGTTAAAGGCTCTGTCAGGTTTAATCACGTTAGCTTTGGATATAATGATGATAAAATTATTATTAAGGATTTCAGTGCAGATGTTCAGCAGGGACAGAAAATAGCTATTGTAGGACCCACAGGTGCAGGAAAAACTACTATGGTTAAGCTTTTAATGCGTTTTTATGATGTGAACAGCGGCTCAATTTCTATTGACGGCAATAATATAAAAAGCTTTAACCGTCGAGAACTGAGAGATGTATTTGGAATGGTACTTCAAGATACATGGCTATTTAAGGGCAGTATTATGGAAAACATCCGTTACGGCAGACTGGAGGCAACTGATGAAGAGGTAATTGCAGCGGCAAAGGCTGCTCATGCCGACAGATTTATTCATACTCTCCCCGGCGGTTACAATATGGAGCTTAACGAGGATGCAAGCAACGTAAGTCAGGGACAAAAGCAGTTGCTTACAATTGCGAGAGCAATACTGGCTGATAATCCTATTCTTATTCTTGACGAAGCAACCTCATCTGTAGATACACGTACGGAAAGTCGTATTCAGAAAGCTATGAATAATCTTATGAAAGGCAGAACAAGCTTTATAATTGCTCACCGACTTTCAACAATCAAAGACGCTGACTTAATCCTTGTAATGAAGGACGGAGACATTGTTGAACAGGGTACACATTCTCAACTTTTAAGTGAAGGGGGATTTTACGCTGACCTGTATGAAAGCCAGTTTAACCACACTTCATAAAGTGAAAATTAAATTATAGATACAAAAACAAGGGGCAGTTCACATAAAGCCCCTTGTTTTTGTTTAAATAAACATAATGGTTGTTTTAGGTGTAATAATAAATTACGTAATAAATTAAATCGAAAAATCAATATTTACTTTTTAATATTTTAGTAGTATAATAATCTAGTATGTTTATATTTTCAATTACAAATTTTTGGAATTTGGTATTTGAGAGGATATGTTAAAATGCAGACTATTTCGTTTTCACCTCCTGATTTAGGACAGGAGGAAATCAATGCTGTAAAAGAGGTTTTGGAGTCAGGCTGGATAACTACAGGCCCTAAAACTAAGGAATTTGAAAGAAAAATCGGAGAATATTGTCATACTGGACAGGCTGTGTGTTTGTCATCACAGACCTCCTGTGCTGAAATGACTTTGCGTATTTTAGGAGTAGGTCCCGGAGATGAAGTTATTGTTCCGGCTTATACCTATACTGCAACCTGTTCCATCGTTTATCACGTAGGAGCAAAGCCGGTTATGATTGATTGTAAGCCCGGTACCTACGAAATGGACTATGACAAAATGGAAGCTGCAATAAACGAGCATACTAAGGTTATTATACCTGTAGATTTAGCAGGAATTATGTGCGACTATAACAGAATTTACGAGGCTGTACGTAATCAGCGTTCTAAATTCAAACCAAAAGGAAAGCTTCAGCAGCTTATCGGCAGAGTTATAGTTATGGCTGATTCGGCTCATTCTTTTGGTGCAATGTGGCATGGAAAGATGTGTGGTGAAGTTGCAGACTTCACAAACTTCAGTTTTCATGCAGTTAAGAATATGACTACAGCCGAGGGCGGTGCAGCAGTCCATCGCCTAAGAGGAAGAATTGACGAAGAAAAGATTTACAAGCAGTATATGCTTTGGTCTCTTCACGGACAGACAAAAGATGCCCTTGCAAAAAATCGGGGAGCGTCTTGGGAATATGACGTTGTAAGCACTCAGTATAAGTGCAATATGCCTGATATTCTTGCGGCAATCGGTCTGGCTCAGCTTAACAGATATGATAAAATGATTGAGCGCAGGCATGAGCTTATAAAAAGGTATAATGAGGCTTTTAAGGAGCTTGATGTTCAGGTTCTTAACCATGCTGATGAAAACCACCGCAGCAGCGGACACCTTTATTTTGTAAGATTTTTAGGCAAAGACGCCGAGTTTCGCAACCGGTTCTATGACCTTATGGCTGAAAACGGAGTTATGTGTAATGTGCATTTCAAGCCTTTGCCTATGCTTTCTGCCTATAAAAATAAAGGATTTGATATTGTAGATTATCCATATGCCTACAATATGCATAAAAATCAGCTTACACTTCCAATGAATACCTGTCTTACAGACGACCAGGCACAGTATGTTATAGATACCTTCAAAAAAGTATATGACATTATGATTAACAGATAAGGATGAAGTTTTTTGAATAAATTTTTTGAAAAACGAATAAACTTAATACTTGTTATTGTAACACTTGTTTTGTGTATCCTTATTGGTATTCCAACTGTTCTTACACATTGTCAGGTTACTACCGGAACATATGATGAGATTACAACAATACCAACAATTACAGCAGATGAAAGCCCTACAGAAGCTACCGAACCTTCCACAGAGGTTAAAGCAAATGCTGAAACTGTTAATGTAAAGAACGAACCTGCCAATGCATTAAATAAAACAAAAAAATCAAAAACAAAATCAACAGAGCAATCTGATAAAAAGAAAGAGCCAACTGAAACAGCTACCGAAACAACAGAAGCCATTGAGTTTGCAACTGCTGCCAAGGGACGTACAAAGGTTGCTTACTCAACGCAATGGAATGCCGGCTATCTTGTAGCTGTTGACTATCCTGATACAAATTACAGTTGTCCTCACGTTGAGCTGACAGATGAAAACAGAGCTCTTCTTGAAAAGCTTTGTATGGGAGAGTTTGGCAGCGGTGGGTTTACAGGAGCAGCGTTAATTGCCCAGGCAGTTAAAAACGCTATGGTTCTCTATGGTTATGATGATGTTTCTGCGGTTATAAAAAATCTTCATTATAAGGGAAAACTAAAAAACAATCCTACAAAAGCTGTCAAGGATGCAGTAATTTATGTATTCGATATGGACAAGGACGCCATTCAGCACAGAATTTTATTTATGTATAACCCTAAGCTTGTTCAGTCAGCTTTCCATGAATCTCAAAGATACATTTGTACATACAAAAATGTTAGATTTTTTGACAGATAGTTAAGGTGATGTAATGAGAACCGCTTTGATTACAGGAGGCTCCCGAGGTATAGGAGCAGCATTGTCTGTAGCCTTTGCACAGGCAGGCTATGCTGTTGCTGTGAATTATAAAAACAGCAAAGACAAAGCCGAACGGCTGGCAAAAATAATTACGGAAAGCTATTCAGTCCCTGCAATTGCAGTGGAATGTAATGTTGCCGACTGTAACGCTGTTAAAGAAATGTTCACAATTGTAAACAACAAGCTGGGCTCAGTTGAGGTTCTTGTAAACAACGCCGGGGTTTCTTCTCAACAGATTATTACTGATGTAACTCCTGAACAATGGAAAAGTATAATTGGTACTAATCTTGACGGAGTGTTCTATTGTAGCAAGCATGCATTACCTCTAATGATTTCAAAAAAGCAGGGAGTTATTATAAATATTAGCTCTATGTGGGGGCAGATAGGAGCATCCTGCGAGGTTGCATATAGTGCATCAAAAGCAGGGGTTATAGGATTTACCAAGGCTCTTGCCAAGGAGGTTGCACCCAGTGGAATAAGAGTAAACTGTATTGCTCCCGGAGTTGTTATGACAGATATGATGAGTTGCTTTGACCCGGACGCCATAAATAAACTTAAAGAGGAAACTCCTTTACAGGAGTTGGGAACTCCGAAGGACATTGCTGATGCAGCGGTTTTTCTTGCTTCAAACAGAGCAAAGTTTATTACAGGACAGGTTTTAGGAGTTAACGGGGGCTTTGTAATATAGCTGTGTTAGCATATGCTCTTTCAAGCTAAACAGTAACGGTATAATATTTAAGTATAAGGGGAGAGGACAATGAGAAGAGTTGTTACAGTAGTAACGGTACTTTTTATTAGTCTCTCTCTTTCATTTAGCCGGATTGGTACATATGCAGTTAGTGACAACAGTATATTTATTAATGATGCCTCCTCAAAGAACAACAGGCTTTTGAACATTAAGGTAGGAGCAAAAGCCGACGAACTATTGTCTGCCGGAACATTTGTGATTAAGTATGATACTTCTTTATTGGAATTCAGAGAAGGAAAACCCACAGACAGAAGCTGCTTGTTTGAATATACAGAAAAAAGCAAAGGAAAAGTCAAAGGAATATTTCTCTCAAGTAAAGGTAAAAATATATGCAATGGAAAGAATCTCCTTGTGCTGACTTTTAAAGCTATAAAAGTCGGTACAGGTTTGGTTAAGATTTCTTGTGAAGATTGTGTTAATTCAAGTTTTAAAGTCATACCTGACCTTAAAAAAGCCGAAAGTACCATTTGCGTTGAAGACAATAAAATTAAAATCACCGGTGCAAAAGCAAATGATAAAAGTGACAAATATAAAAATTCCGATAACAACAAAGATACACGAAGCAGTACATTGCACGCAGATAACAATGATTCTTTTATATCCGAAAAAGACAAAAAAGAAGAATTTAACATAGACAGTATTCTGTCCTCTCCAACTCCTATAATGGCAGCGGTAGTCATTACATCAATTATTATATCGGGATTTTATTTGGCTTTTTTCATAGGAAGAAAAAGGAAGTAATACACCATT
>CAYRTG010000002.1:39951-45100 GCA_964427365.1 uncultured Ruminococcus sp.
TTTGTTTCCATTCAGCTTCCGCTAATTTATCAGGACTTTTCTGTCTTCAACAACTCGTTTTCCTCTCCATCTTCCTCGTTTCCAACGGATTGCCACTGCAACCCCTCTGAATATTTCATCAGCAGCCATTGCAATCCATACTCCGTTAAGTCCCAATCCTGCGGCTTTTCCCAAAACAAAAGCACCTAAAACCGAAATACCCCACATCGAGCACATTCCCAAAATGGTAGGAAACTTCACATCTCCTGCTGCTTTCATACTGTTAATTATAACAAGATTTGTTGTTCTGCCAAACTCAAGGAATATACCGATTAGCATAATGCTGTGTCCAAGCTGAAGAATTTGTTGGTTTTGAGTTAATATACCCAGGGTGTAGTCGCTTATAATAAAGCTGAGGAAGGCTATGCTTATTGATATTATCAAAGCATATCGCAAAGATTTGTTTACCCTTGAATATGCAAAATCATAGTTATTTGCGCCAACGCTGTGTCCAACAATAATGGAAGTGCCTATAGCCATGGCAAAGGGACATAGGTATGTAAATCCGAAAAGCATATTGCAGAAAACTCTTGTGTTAATTGCTACAATGCCAAAGGTGTTTACAATAGAAACAATTGTAATCTGACTTAAATTATAGCATATGTTCTCACCTGCAGTAGGAATACCTAATTTCAACAGCTTTTTAAGAATATCCTTAGGGAAAGGCCTAAGGTACTTAAACCCAAAGTTACCCCGAATTTTAAAGATAAAGTAGAATATGCACACAATCATCATAGCAATTCTGCTTATAGCTGTAACTGTTGCAACACCGGCAACACCAAAGTTATAGCCCTTAAGAGGACCGTAAAGAACACTGTAGTCCCCAACGATATTAATCACATTCATCAGAAGAGCCAGAACCATACCGATTTTGGTTTTGCCGTTATTTCTGAAAATCTGGTCAAAAGTGCTGAAAATACTTTGGGCAAAAATAAGACCTCCAACAATCTTTATGTAGGTTGAAGCGTCAGCCTGAATTTCTTTAGGTACATTCAAAAAGTCCAAAAGAGGACGCTGCAATATATATAGTATTGCACTTACAATAATACCCAGCATAAGATTAAAAAGTATAGAAACAGTATAAACCTGGCTTAACTTGTCCTTAAGCTTAGCTCCAAGGTATTGAGCCGTAAGGATACCTGTCGCACTGGATACAATAGTAAAGGTAAGAGTAAGAAAGCTGAGAATAGTATTTGCATTACCAATGGAGCCTACGGTGTTTTCGTTATAGCCGGACAGCATTGCAGTGTCGACATATCCTAAAAGAATTGCCATAAGACTTGATACAAATATAGGCCAGCTAAGTGACAGCACATTTTTTTTGAGAATATCCTGACTCACAGCAATACCTCCTAATTGACAATTTTAATACAACAATATAATATTATATCAAGATAGACAATATTGCAATAATTTTTAAAAATGTTTATATAGTATAATTTGGAAGGAGTAATGCAGATGAAAATTTGTGTATATTGTGCGTCAAGTGAGAATATTGACAAAAGTTTTATAAAATCAGGTGAAGAGTTTGGCAAGGTATTGGCAGAAAAAGGTCATACACTTATATTTGGCGCAGGAAAATACGGAATAATGGGAGCTGTAGCCAGAGGAGTTAAGGAGAAAAAGGGTAATATTGTAGGAGTAGTTCCTTATTTTTTTGATGAACTTGATGTAATATTTGATGATTGTGAACTTATACGTACAGAAACAATGCGTGAGCGTAAGCAGATTATGGAGGACTCAAGCGATGCGTTTGTAATGATGCCGGGAGGAATCGGCACATTTGAAGAATTTTTTGAAATTTTGACGTTAAAACAGCTTCGTCGCCACAAAAAGCCTATAGCAATATATAACGTAAACAATTATTATGACAACCTTTTAAAAATGATGGAAACAGGAATTGAAAAAGGATTTATGAGCGATAAGTGCAGAGAGCTTATGCTTGTAAGTGATAATCCTCGGGAAATACTTGACTATTTCAATAACTATGAAGCATTTGAATACGAAAAGTATGACTTTCTTAATTCCAAGGGGGAGGATTAGTATGGCAAAAACAAATTGTGAATTTTGTGCCAACTATGTTTTTGATGATGAATCTCAGTGTTGCTATTGTCGGATTAATCTTGACGAGGACGAAATGGCACGTTTTATGCAGCAGAGCACATATGATTGTCATTATTTTCAGCTTTATGACGAATACAAAATAGCTCAAAAGCAAAACTAATGAAAATGCTCTCAAATTTAAGAGAAGCATTTTCGTATGTAAAAATTAATACCTAAAGGACAAGTTTTAGCAAAATATAACCGTTATATAAATAAAGTCAATAAGTATTTTACACAAAATTTGAATATTAAATTTATGCAACTTACCTAATCACATAAAAATTTGCACAAAAATGTTATTTTTTTATAAAAAAATAATAATTGTTATTGATTTTTTATAAAATTTATTATAAAATATAATAATCAAAGAGTGCCACGGGTACTTTCAAATTAATTAACGGGAGGGATTTTATTGTCTTTTGAACAACTAGTGGAATATATCAATGATAAAAGACGTGTTTTAAGAAGAAGAAAAAGACTTATACTTTCCCTTAGTATCCTGGCTGTTTTAGGTCTTTCAACAGCTACATATGCATGGTTTACAGTAAACACCTTTGCAGGTGTCGAAGATTTTGAGGTGAAAATCAGTACCGGCGAGGAGCTGTTGGTATCAATGGAAAACCACGGCACAAACCTTGACCTTTATACTCATACCATTACAAATGAAATGATTAACTCTTATCTTAAAAAACAGGGGACATCTTTAAAAGACATTGTGTTAGATCCGGTAACGTCTGATGACGGCTCCAAGTTCCGTTTTGAACACGGTGATTCTGCAACGGCAAATAAGGTATACCTCGAGTATGAATGTTACTTTATCGCAACATGTGATATGTGGGTACACCTTACAACTGAAGGCACTGAAGATGACGAGGATGCAGGAACAAAAGTAAGCTCAAATTCACCTTCTCCCCAAAACGAGGTAACACAGGCTTGCCGAGTTGATTTTGAAACAGCTAAAAACGGAGTTGCCGCATATGAACCAAATAAGGGAAATCCTGTAACAAAGCTAACCACCTTCGATTTACCAAAGGGTACAATGGTTTATAATAACGGAAACAGACTTTTCCACTTAGATGAAATGACGCCCACAAAGGTGACAATAAGGCTTTGGATTGACGGCGAAGATCCACAGTGTGATGACGATATTCAGGAAGCAAACCTAAGAGTTCAGCTTTCATTTATCGGTTGCGACAATAGCAACAACCCTATTTCTTAAAATTCAACTACATAGAAAGGAGTTATTAATATGGCCGGAAAAAAGAAGAAAGATAATATTGTAACTCCTGACCAGGTTGCTTCTTTAGGAGAAAAGCACGAAGTAAAAGCAGCTTATGATAAAGGCTCGGATGTATATAATCATTTTCACTCTCAGGAAAATGCTGAAAAAATTGCTAACGCAAAAAAACGTCGCAAGCGTTACGGCATTGCCTTTGGATTTTTAGTAGGTATATTGCTTATTATTTACATAATTTCCATGCTTATAACCCAGTGGGGCGACTTAGTAATTCAGATTGGCGATATCTATGGAGGCAAAACAATGCTTCTTTCTGAAGATCCTAACTTTGGAGACGGTACGGCAGGCGTTAAGCTTAACGGCGGTAACGTTAAAGATGTAACTAATATTACTAAGAATTGGCTTCCGAAGAATTTGGACACTTCAAAAAACGGACAGCACAATGGTGATAACTATCTTGCATATACATTCTACCTTAAGAATACAGGCGATGAAGTTTTCGACTATAACGCAAATATGACAATCACAGGTGTTGCCAAGTCAGCAGATGAGGCTTGCCGAGTTATGATTTACCGTAACGGTAAAGAGGCCGTTTATGCAAAAGGTCAGTATAAAAACCGCAAAATAGCAGAAACCGACGCAACAAAATGGGTAGATAACAAAACCGTAGTAAAGTTTGATAAAAAAGACTTTAATGGCGGTGATGTAGATAAATATACAGTGGTAATATGGATTGAGGGCAATGACAAAGAATGTGTAGATGCAATCCGTGGCGGCCATGTAAGAATGCAAATGACATTTAACGTTATCCAGGAAGAAACAGAATAATTGAAAATTGAAAATTGAAAATGGAAAATGGAAAATTAATGAAGGGCTTTGCCCTTACCCATTTATACTAGGTATGTAATGAAAGATAATAATGTTGTCGCAGAGAAAAGTTTTCAGTTTGCAATTAGAATTGTAAATTTGTATAAGTATTTATCAGCGGACTCAAAAGAGTTTGTTATCTCAAAACAATTATTAAAATCCGGCACAAGTATTGGTGCAAATATTTCAGAAGCAACGCAGGCACAGAGTAAAGCCGATTTTGCTTCAAAAATGAACATAGCTTTAAAGGAAGCAACAGAGTCTAAATATTGGCTTGAATTACTTTTAGCTACTGATTATATGACACAATTTCAGTATGATTCAATAATTAAGGATTGTGTAGAAATAGAAAAACTATTGGTTACTATTGTAAAAAGCTGTAAAAGATAGTTAAATTTTAAAATACATAAGTTAGAAAAGGAAATTAAAGGAAACCGCCGAAGGCGGAATATAAATCCGGTCGGGAAACTAAGTTTTTTAACAGAACATTTTAACTGCTCGTCCGCAATTTTCCATTTTCCATTTTCAATTTTCCATTAAAAAATACATAAGTTAGAAAAGGAAATTAAAGGAAACCGCCGAAGGCGGAATATAAATCCGGTCGGGAAACTAAGTTTTTTAACAGAACATTTTAACTGCTCGTCCGCAATTTTCCATTTTCCATTTTCAATTTTCCATTTATTAATTTCGGTTCTAACATTTTTTTGCCGCAATGCTGATGTGGCGGAAAAGGTGTTGACATAAAAAGTAAATCAGCCCTACCGTGTTTTCGGGGCAAAAAATTATTAAGGAGGATTCTCTATGAAACACACATCCACAAGAAAGAAGATGTTATTATCTTCAGTAGCTATGCTTCTCGTTGCTATGATGGCTCTCGGTGCAGCAACATTCGCATGGTTTACA
>CAYRTG010000002.1:45200-55155 GCA_964427365.1 uncultured Ruminococcus sp.
TTAACAGCTAAAGATACAGGAATCCCCAATGTTTTCGGAAAAGCTGCAATCAGCGTTCTTTCAGACTCTATGAAAGGTGATGCTGATGATGATTTCAGTGCAGGCGATTTGTTGATTTGTGATGTTGTGGCTGAACCTCTTTCCGCTGCATATGAAGTTGGAGATGTTGTAACATTCCAACAGGATGTTGATGGAAACGGTCAAGCTGATCTTGTTACCCATAGAATTTATAAGGTGAACGAGGATGGCTCTTATCAGACTAAGGGTGACAATAACGAAACTTATGACCAAGACCCTAACGGTACAGCGCAATTCTCCAATATTAACAATTATGATATTCTTGCAACATATCACGGAACAAAAATTCCGGGCGTCGGCAACTTCTTTGCATATTTGAGAACACAAATGGGCTTTTTCCTGTGCGTGCTTCTACCAATGATTATCTTCTTCCTTTATGAGGCTGTTCGTGTTGTGATCAACGTTATAGCTTATAATAAGGAAAAAGCAATCGAAAATGCCCAGGCTATCGTTGACAGCAGCGTTCTTACCGAAGAGCAGAAAAAGCGTGCTATCGAGGAATATCTTGCTGCTCAAAACGGCGAAACAACTCCGCAGGAAGTATCCGATGAACCTGAGGCCGAAACAGAACCAAAAGATCAGGTTGAAGCTGAGCCGCCGGCAGAAGCTAATTCTGATACAGAGTCTGAAGAGTAGTTTTATGTAACGTGCTGTTTTGTGGTATATCAGCAGTACCGCAAAACATTCAGGTTACTTTAATTTAAATAATAAAAGTTGTTAATGAGTAATTAACTAAATCCGCCGAAGGCGGAATATAAATTTTGTCGGGAAACGGAGCGGCATAATAGCATAAGCTATCTGCACGACCGCAATTTTCCATTTTCAATTTTCAATTTAAAAATACATAAGTTAGAAAAGAAAATTAAAGGGAATCGCCGAAGGCGGAATATAAATCCGGTCGGGCATAGAAGTATTAGATAAGCAGAATCTGTCTTCTCGACCATAATTTTCCATTTTCCATTTTCAATTTTCAATTTAAAAACCCGAAGTGCTGCGCAAAACGCAGATAATGTTAAGGAGTTTTTTGATAACAACCACCCCCTATGGTTTTAAGATAAATTTTTTTAAGGAGATAATTCCTATGGACACAGTATTTAAATTTTTGTTCCAGTTTTTGGGACAGTTTTTCGGCTCTCTATGGGATGCCATTGCAGGCGTTTTTATAGGTATTGGTCAGGCATTTAATATTCCTGAGTACATAAACATAATTTCACATTATACAACAGCTCTCGGCGGTCTTGCTTGGGTAGTTGCTATTATTGCCATTATCCTTTTGCTTGCTGTTTTAGGCTTAGCTGTTTTCTTGATAGTTGTTTCCTTAAAGAAATTTTTCAAATCAAGACGTGCCAGAAAAGACACGGGGTCGCTTGTTGATGAAGTGCAGGCACTTAATCGTGAGGTTATGAGGTTAAATCTTGAAAAGGATAAAATCCTTTCTATGAAAGTTAGCCAGATTGGTCTTAACCCTAATGAAATTTCTGAGCTTACCGGTGAAGAGCTTGAATCTCTCAATAGTGAGAATGAAGACACGGGAGAACAGCGTTTCTACAAACTTTCTGAAATTGATGAGATATGGGCAAATTATGTTCCGCCTGAGTATGATAATGATATTACATTACCTGAGTTCTGTGAAAGGTTCAGACTGTTTGCTTGTTCAAGACTTGGTCTTTACTATGATATTAAGCTTATAAGACTTTTTGTGTCTTCGTTTGCTTCTACAAGACTTATTATCCTGCAGGGTATTTCAGGTACAGGTAAAACTTCTCTTGCTTATGCCTTTGGTAAGTTTGTATCTAACCCGTCTGTTGTTGCTCCTGTACAGCCGTCATGGCGTGACCGTTCCGAGCTGTTCGGCTACTTCAACGAATTTACAAAGCGTTACAACGAAACACAGCTTCTTTGTGCTATGTATGAGGCTTCTTACAATGAAAATGTTTATCTTGTAATCTTAGACGAAATGAACATTGCCCGCGTTGAGTACTACTTTGCTGAGATGTTATCTATTTTGGAAATGCACCTTAAAGAAGAGTGGATTGTTGACATTGTTCCTAATGTTTGGGAAAATGACCCTAAGCATTTACATTCAGGTAAGCTCACTGTACCGCCTAATATGTGGTATGTAGGTACAGCTAACAACGACGACTCTACATTTGCTATTACAGACAAGGTTTATGACCGTGCTATGCCAATTAACATTGACAGCAAGGGTGTACCGTTTGAAGCCCCGGATACTCCTCCTGTAGCTATCAATTATAAGCATTTTGAGGACATTCTTAATCAGGCAAAGGCTGCTAATCCGATTTCTGAGGATTCTCTTAAAAAGGTTGCCTTGCTTGACGACTACGTTATCTCACATTTCCGTGTTGCTTTTGGTAACCGTGTTATGAAGCAGATGAAGGACTATGTTCCTGCTTATGTTGGTACAGGCGGAACTGAGCTTGACGGCTTGGATTACGCACTTGCGCGTAAGGTGTTCCGTAAATTTGAGGCATTGAACCTTTCATATATTCGTGATGAAATTGACGGCCTTATAGCTTATCTTGATGAGCTTTTCGGCGAGGAGAATATGAACGAAAGTAAAAATTATCTCCGTATGCTTAAGAAGCTTGTATAAATTTAAATTTACTTGCGGGACGTCTGATTTTGACGTCCCATAAAGTGTTTATATGAGGGCACAAAAATATTACGCATTTTATGTTAATTTGCGATAGATTTATTTAACTTTTAAGAGGTGAGTAAAACTTGGAAAATTTTGATAAGTATTATCGTTCTTATAAATACATGGAAAAACTGTTACAGACAGATTTTACTCACAATTATTTGAACCAAAACTTTGAGGATAACGACAAAGGTCAGGACATTCTTGCCGGTAAAACCAACGAGAAAGTAATCGATATGGAATGGGTTACCGCTATTGAGGATACTCTTGGCTATATGGAAAAAGCTATTGATGAACAACGCCGTTTTATTAAGGAAACTCAGGAAGTTTACCGTATTGACAAGGCTAAGATTATCAATAAAGATTCTGTAAAGCATCTTTCTCAGCACACGAACTTCATCGCTAAGGTTGAGGGTGATAAGGTAACGCCTAACAAGGTTCTTACAGTTGAACGTGAAGAAAGCTTTGAAATTTACGAAAATCGTTTTCTGATTACACTTATCAGACTTGCTAACCAGTTCGTTGACGATAAGTATCGTAAAATGATAGATGCTCCCACAGATATTTACAACAGAATTGAAATGAAACGTGACCTTGTTCTTAATAACCAAAAGGTTACATTTAATATTGAATACAGCAATGAAATTAAGGATGCAAAGGCTGATGACCTTGATATCGAGGATTACGAGAATCTCTCTGACTTTGACCGTGTAAGACGTATCAGAGAAAAGCTTAACGGTTTTCTTAACACTCCCATGATGATGGCAATTTCTAACTGTGTTCCTGTTCGCCCGCCGATTCTTCATACAAACCTTATGATGAAGAACCCTAACTTTAAGGGCTGCCTTGATTTATATAACTATTTAAATGCTTATAAAAAGCCCGGCTATGAAATTGTTGGCAAGGAATATACCGGTAAAATGGATAAAGATGTACAACAAAGTGTTTATTTCTCACTTGGGTTCCAGCATTTTTTGATGTCCATTTCTACTAACTCTGCTTTAAAGAATCTTCTTGAGCAAAGATATCAGGAAGAAAATGAAAAGTGGGATAGGGAAAAATCTTTACCTATTGAAGAGCAGCGTCGCCGAGAGCTTGAGCGTATTGAAGAAGTCCGTAAGGAAGAAATGAAAATACGTCTTGCTGAAATTCGCGATCGTGAAAAAGTTATTCGTGATCAAAAGTCAGAAATTGCTGCACTCAAGCGTGAAATTGAAAAACGTGATAAAAACATTGAAAGCTTAAAGAGTACAATCAAAGCCTTAGAGGAGGAGATTTCCGACCTTCAAAATGAACTTCAGGAAATTAAGGTTGAACTTATTAAGGCTAAGGAACGTATAGCTGAGCTGGAAGCAAAAGTTGCAGAGCTTGAAGCAAAAGTAATTGAGCTTGAGGCTAAAATTTCTGAACTTGAAGAAATCAAGGCACAGCTTGAAGCCAAGGTAGATGAGCTTGAGAAAATAAAAGCTCAGTTGGAAGCTAAGATTGCAGAACTTGAGCAGATTATTGAAGAACAAAAAGCAAAAATTGCAGAATTAGAGGGCATAGTTGCACAGCAGAAAATCAGAATTGCTGAATTGGAAGCTTTTGTTGCTGAGCTTGAAAAAATTAAGGCTGAGCTTGAATCCAAGGTGGACTCTCTTGAAAAAGAAAACGCACAGCAAAAAGCTACAATTGCCGCTCATGAGGAAACAATTGCTAAACAAAAAGCAAATATTGCTGCATTGGAAGAAGGAATTGCTGCCGCAAAGGCAGAGATTAATTCACTTACAGATACGCTGTCGCAGCGCGATAACACTATTGCTCGTCAGAGTGCAAAAATTGAAAACTTGAACTCAAATGTCACAAATTTGCAAAATGATTTGGATATAGAGCGTCAGGCGCATAGTGATGATGTTGAAGCTGAAAAACAGGCTCATATTAAGCACGTTGCTGAGCTTAACAAAATGTTTGAAGCTGAAAAAGCGTCTATAGAAAATAACCATAAGTCTGAGATTTCTAAGCAGAACGCAGCCTTTGATAAAAAGATTGAAGGCATTAACGCTGAACATAAGGCTGAGCTTAATAAGCTTGACAAACGGAAAGAAAGCGAGAAAAAGCAGATTCAAAAAACCTGCGACCAGCGAGTTAAGGCTGCTCAGAAAGAAGCTGAGAAAAAGGCAAATGCAAAAGCTAAGGATGAAATTGCTAAGGCACAGAAGGAAGCAAGGCTTTCAGCTAAAAAGGCTAATGAAAAAGCCGCAAAAGCTAAGGCTGATTTCAAAACGGAAAGAGGTATTCAGGGATTATTCCGCTTTGATTATACTGCCGGTGCACTTGGTATGCAGACAATCAAGGCTCTTGACTTAACATCAAAGAGCATTGATAATGCAACAATTCTTCGGGAGCTTACACATACACGCAGACTAAGCTGCATTTATATTGTTCGTGATAACAAGAAGATTACAGTTTCTCATGGCGGACATTATGAATTGTCTGTTGTCAAGACTTATAAAGGTGAGAAAGACTTTGAGGTTTGCAAAAGGCAGATTGCTGACTTCCTTGCAAATGCAGATAAATCAGGAGTTTACATTACATATAAAACTGTAGATAAACTTTATGTTAATAATCTTGCTAAATATATGACTGATGACTTAGGATTTACAACTGCCGAAGTATTCCATAACAAAGCACAAAAATCCGGGTGCTCAACACTTGGTATCTACTATTACAGAGGATAATTTCAATGATGAAAAAACAGAGCCTGGACAGGCGTATGATGATTTCTAAAAATTCAATACTTATGCTTGTTCTTTTGGTTATTGTTTTTATAGCAGTTTGGGCATGGTTTGCAGGAAATACAGAAGTAGCACAAGCCTCCGGCCTTTCAGCAAGCACTAAAACTCCTTCAACTTTAGAGCTTGCTTTACCGAATGAAGACGGTTCTTATCCTGTTGAAGATAGTGCCTACAGCTCCTCCATTGACTTTGATAAGCAGATAAGTATCATAAGGACAATGGTTACTGACGTTACCAGCGACGGGCTTCATTTTATCATTCCGACAACTACTCAGGGATCCGGTGTTAGGATTGTTGAGGAAAACCAAGCTTGGGATAAGGCTGTTGCTAACCAGGATTACATTTCAATTCCTTTTTATGTTCGTTCTCAAAACCAAAATATATACGTCAGCGGTTCTTCAAAGCTTGATGCAACTCTTCAAGATGATTCCGGTAATATAGTAAATGAAAGTGATGTAACCGGCTTATCTCGTAATGGTATAGTAGGTGCAATGCGAGTTTCTATTGTAGATATGACTAATGCTATAAATACAGAGAATTACCAACCTGCTGACAGAGATCTCAAATTCTTTTGGGTTCCAAGGCCCGATTTGTATTTGAGTACTCCGACAGACAACAACTGGGCATTGATAACAAAGGTCAAAGAGGATACCGAACTTAAAGGTGCCACCGCTGGAGATACTTATAAACATTATTATTGGGCTATAAGACAGAAAGACGAAATAAATTCAAGCAGAGGAACAGGGGTAGACGAACTTTCATATCCTACAAAAAATAAAACGGAGGATTGGTTTTGGGTTTCAGACTATCCAAATGAGGATATAAATCAAACTCCGACCCTTGGTACCAATCGTCAAATTGGAAACGGACAAATTTATGATAGCTCAGCAGGCAAGTATGTTGATATGGAAAAAGTCACAATGAATGGCACAGATTATTATGTTTATAAATTTGTAATGAACGTATGGGTTGAAGGCACCGACGCAGAAGCAAGACGTGCATTGAATAACGGCGAATTCAAGCTTGATATTAAATTCAACTCAGGTACAGACTGATAATAGAATTATAAAAACTAAACAAAGCGAGGTGAGATAATGGGCAAATTACAAAAAAAATTGGTTGTGCTTGTGGCAAACATTACCAAAAATTGCAAAAGCGGTAAAAGACAACTAATAACGTCCTGTATCTCACTTTTTCTTACTACGGCAGTATTGATTTCTGCTGTGTTCTGCTGGTTCTGTCTTCAGGAGGCTAATACTGTAGGTACAATGAAAATTGACGCAGGAAACGGTCTGCGGCTTAACTATAATAATAACAACAGCAATATTGTAGAAATAAATCAGAATATGAGCTTTATGCCTGCTTCAAGTGTTAATGGACAAAATCTTTATTTTCCATCAGACGGTTCTTTCTTTACTGCGGATAATATTGAAGCAAAAACAGAAGAAATAACTTATCGTGCTGCAACAGCCGGCGATGAAAATTTCTACTTTCTGCAGTTTGACTTTGCATTAACTTCCTACACCGACGGCACAGAGGTATTTATTGATGCCGATGATACATATATAAGATTTAATGGAACGAATACAACTGTTCCTGCAATGAGAGTAGGATTCCTTTATGATAATGGTAAAAATACTGTTGTAATGAACCCTACCGGAAAGGAAAGGTCTGTTAAGGCTGTTGACCTAGTAAACTTCGGTACAGGTGAGTGTGCTAAAACTACATCACAGGTTTCAAAACCCTTTTCTTACTATACCGCTGCTAACGGTCATTCTCTTTTTACCCTTGCCGCAGGCGAAACACAGACAATGTCTGTTGTAATTTGGCTTGAAGGCACAGACGAAGAATGTGTAAACGAGATAATTGGCGAAAAACTGGATATTAATATAAAGTTTACAACAACATGGAACAATATGGATGTAATTAAGTTCAAAGATGTTTCAACAGACAGTTGGATTTCTAAATTGTTAAAGGATAACGCACAGCTGCAGCTTGTATATACAGATGCGCAAAATAATGAAACAACCTATGATATGACAGGCTCAGGTGAAGAATTTACCTGTAAGCTGCCGAAGACCATTGATAACGGCATTTCATTTAAGCTTACTGCGGGAGATACAGTTTATATATGGGACACAGAACCTGACGGAACTTCGTCAAAATATCGTGGTCAGAATGTAGAATATTATGCAAAGGGAACAAAAGCTGAACCTCGCGGCTACTGGAAGACCTCTGATAGCGACAGCGATATTGAGATTGATGTTCCGGAAGATGAATGGTAATAAACAGGGCGGTTTTAACCGCCCTGATAACAGATTTTTACTATAGAAAGGTGGTGCTGCTATGAAAAAGTCCTACAATATTTTCAAAAAACTAGGAAGAAAAAATCTTGCCCTTAGCATAGTGGCACTTGTGCTTATTTCAGTAATGCTTGTTGGAGCAACATACAGTTGGATTGAAAATATTACTGCTGTACAAATCACTAATATACCCCAAGACGGAACCGGCTCTAACACTGCAACCCTTGAATTTGCCAATGATATTAACGAAACTATAGAATTAGGCAACTGCGGTGCTGACAGTGATGATGCAACAAAGTCAAAATACAGCGCAGTTAATCTTGGCACATATTTTAACGAATCCGGAGGTATGCATCTTACTACCTGTTCAGGAAACGGCGAAAGCTTTTACTTTAAAACCCTTAAGGGCAGCGAGAATGCAAAAACATATCGTATCGGAACAGAGGATGATGAAAACGTAAATTACATTAGTGCGACATTTATGGTATGTTCACCTGAAGCAGATGTTGATATGTGGTTTGATGAGATTCCGACAGTTAAATGTGAGGGCGCTGATACAGATTCTATTGCTCGTTATTCAATTACCGTAGATGGCGAAACCAATGTTTACTCAGAAAGCGGAGAAACATACCAACATATTAATGATGCTGACGGTAAAACAACTGAAACCGTTGCTGTTCGTAAAACATCAGCATATACTTTTGACAATTCCGATAATGTTAAAGACGGAAAAGAAAACGGAAATGTTTTGTTCAGAGTTGGAGAAGAACCCAAGGAAGTAACAATCAGGATTTGGTTACAATATACAGGTGACTCTGACGCATATACAGCTTTAAAGCCGGATATTAATATGGTTCTTGCCTCCACTTGGGCAAAAACAAGAAGAATTACAGTATTTGACGGTACTTCAGAAAATAAAAAAGAACATTGGTTGTCGGAAACTGACAGTCCAAAGCTGTTTGTAGCATTAGCTTCTGATCCGAATAAATTCCATTGGGAATTAACTATAGATAAAGACACGTATGAGGGTACAGTTGATATACCGAGTTATTACTATACAGGTAATGAGATTTACGTTTTTCGTGTTCCGTCCGACTATAAATGGGGTGATAGTGCTTTTGACGGCGCTATTTCCGTAACAGTTGGAACACAAACAATATACTGTTGGAACTATTGGAAAACAGAGCTGCCGAAAGGCTTTGATGATTTAAAATTTAATATTGTAGGTAACACGCCGAATATAACTACCAACAATATTATCAAACAAACTGACACCGGATATAGCTTTTGGGGAGAGGCAGATCACATTACGGTTACTAATACTGCCGGATTGACAAATTACCAAGATGATACTAACAGAATGTTAGTTAAAGATGTGAATACAGGTAATATTTATCCGCTTTGCAGTGACGGAACTAATTGGACCGGCTATATACCGCATACTTCTGATAAGATTACATTTTTGTATAGATCCGGCGGCTTCACGAAAAATGATATAAATTCCAAGAATTCCACATCAAACACTGATAATTGTTATATAAACGAATCTGCCGAGCATAGTTGGGGTTATGTTGATCAAACCCGTCCTTATAATGATGTAACTTATAATATATATACGGAAAATGACGGAACCTGGACTGATTGGATTAAAACAGATTATGTACTTGCAGGCTACTTTAACAACGATACGACGAATTGGAATGATAGCAATTATTTCTATAAAGAAAATGAATCCGACGATACTGCTTTTGCCTACATTAAACTGCAGGCTGATATATTAAATCAAATAAAAGTGGTAGATGTTTCTGGAAGCAGTAAAAAATATTATTCAAATGAAAAAGTAATGTGCAGGTCCGATAGTGAAAATTTTGAAATGACTATAAATGTTGATAGTAATATGGGACTTATTTCTGACGGCTATGAAGGAACATACAGGTTTGAGCTTAATACATCGACCCTTGAGCTTTCTGTTACATATCCCGGAAGCGGCGGTCAAAGCCGAGTTTATTTGGTAGTTAACAGTACTGACTATAGTGCCTGGAATAAGTATGCATATATGTGGAAGACAAAAGACGGAAATACTACTACGAATGCTAATTGGCCTGGTGAAAAAATGAAGTATCTTGGTAATTTAAACA
>CAYRTG010000002.1:55255-58694 GCA_964427365.1 uncultured Ruminococcus sp.
ACTACGAATGCTAATTGGCCTGGTGAAAAAATGAAGTATCTTGGTAATTTAAACAACAGGGATATTTATTGCCTGGCTTATGCTGAAGCGGTATGGCCTGATTACGTTATTTTCTCAGGATATAAAGATGAAGGTGCTACTATTGAATGGCAAACTGTAGACTTAGAATTTAATAATGCATATCAGATTTATTATGATCCAAAGAAAAAATAATCATAACATCCAAGGGCGGATTTTCTGCCATGATAAAATTTGAAAGACGAGGTGATACCATGAACAAAACAAAAAAACTTTTAATTTTGTGTTTGGCAATTATTCTCTGCATTTGTTGTGTAGTACCATCATTTTCATGGTATAACCACAGCAGCAATATTGATGACGTAAATGCTATTGAATATAACAGAAGCTCATTGCCTGTTTCCGGAAATTTAAATGGGCTCAAAATGACAACATATCAAGGAACACTGGCGTCCAATGGTGAAGTATCCTATGATGAAACCAAATCGGTAGAAACCATTACGGCAGGCAAAAGCTCCGATGGTGAGTATAACACAACCTGCTATAAATCTGTGATTAAGAATGATTCCGCAAAAGATGTATATGTTGGATTGTATCTTGAAACTGCTGAATTCGGCAGCGGAGATGATGAGATTTGTTTTGGTACTTCTGACCCGATTTGGAGAAGAATTACGGCAGCTTCTATGAATACAAAAATTACACCCAAAAAGACTTCCACAGGTACAATGCGTGTTTACTTTCAAAAAACCTATCAAACAACCGTTTGGTCAGAAACGGAATTCTATATAGTTGCATATAGCAATGATTATAACCATAAGCTGTATCCTATGACGCATATAAGTGGTTCAATATATTATTATGCGGATATTCCGTCAACTTCAACATATTTCTTTTTAACTTGTGAAGAATCCTTAGAGCCAAGCCGTGACTTTAGGCGTACAAATGCAATTACTGCAAAAGACGATGGATTGACCCCTATTAACCCTATATTGATTTGGCTTATAGAAGGTGATATGGTTGATAATAAGTATATGCATGCAAATATTAGCAAAGATTATAGCGATAGAGTAAACATTGTAAATTTTGTTGAGAATCTATACCTTAGTACAAGTGATTTAAACGATGCTAATACAGGCAGCGTAGCCTTAAAAAGCGGCGACGACTATATAGGCAATAGTATAAAATACACAAGCAATAATGAAGACGTTGCAACTGTAGATGCCGAAGGTAAAGTAACGGCGAAAGGCGCAGGTACTGCTGTTATTACCACAACTGTTTCCGGCTTGGCGTATCCTGCCGGTAATACGTCTGTTGTCCAAACGACTGTAAACGTACAAGACCCCTCGAAAACTCTTCCTCTTGTACAGAATATTTTAGTGTCCGCAAACGGAGAATCCACTGTTTGCTGGTATATTGATAATAAATCTACTACAAAAGATTTGAATGATATTAAGCTTATGCTTACTTTATAATTTATGCGATGATGTCCCCCGCTTGTAAAGCGGCGGGCGTCATTCACTGTTTTGGTGAAAGTTATAATTCCCGCTGAAACACTGAGGAGCTAACGCTCCCGTCAAAGCTGCAATCTATCGCAAGCTGCATTTTAAGTAAGCTTGCCGGAGCGTTGCTCCCCGATTTACACAGGAGAAAAATTTGAAAAAGACCAAAGCAAAATCAAGCCCCTTTCATATAATTAAAAATACTGTTTTTGTTGTTACATTTGTTATTTTAGCAGTAGTAATGATTATTACTGTTACTATGCGAATTAATGGTGAAACTCCGTCAGTTTTTGGTTACTCAATTTTCAGAGTAAGCTCAGGCAGTATGGAGCCTCAGCTGCAGATTGGTGATGTAGTTCTTATGAAAGAATGTGACCCAATGAAGCTGAAAAAGGGCGACATTGTAACATATAAAGGGGTATATGGTGAAATGGCAGGAAAGGCAGTAACCCATAGAGTGGTTAAAGAACCTTTCAAAAAAGGAAACGACTATTATATTCAAACTAAAGGCGACTCAAGCCAAGTTGTAGATTATGATGTAAATATCAACAACGTAATAGGAAAGCTTGAAAGAGAGTTACCTTTCTTAAGCTGGCTATATGGAATTTTTATAACACCCATTGGTCTGCTGATAATTATTTTTTTGATTATAGCTGCATTTTTTAATGAAATAATTAACTTTTTCAGGGCTTTAGCAGGAGATGTGCCTAAAGAAAACAAGGAGAGTATTCAGGATATAATCGAAAGGATACAATCAGAAAGCAATGGCAAAAATGAGTCGCAGGATAGTATTAAAGATAAAAAAGAATGATTGAAGGTCTGCTGACGCAGACCTTTCTTTTGTTTGCAAAATCTATTGTGATATAGTTCAAAAAAGCAATGGCAAAATTATGCAATGTAACAAAATTTTAAAAAGTTGCACAAAAAGTACAAAAATTAATTGTTATAGCATTATATCTATGTTAAAATTATTATATATATTTATGGGTAAATCTGCCCTTTTTTATTTAAAAACAACCCCTCAATTATCCATTATCCATTATCAATTATAAACAACCCCAATTTTCCATTTTCCATTTTCAATTTTCAATTATAAACAACCCCTCCGGGCGGTAAGCCGCTCCGGCTCCCCTGAAAGGGGAGCATATAAATCCGGTCGGGCATAGAAGTATTCCGATAGCAGAACCTGTCTTCTCGACCGTAATTTTCAATTATCCATTATCAATTATCAATTATAAACAACCCCTCCGGGCGGTAAGCCGCTCCGGCTTCCCTGAAAGGGGAGCATATAAATCCGGTCGGGCGTAAAAGTGTTCCGATAGTATAACCTGTCTTCTCGACCGTAATTTTCAATTTTCCATTTTCAATTTTCAATTATTTTCGGCTTTGCCGAAAATCCAACGGAGGTAATTTTATGAAATATAAATTAAGGAGAACCGGCAAGCGCTCTTTAGCCTTATTGCTTGGCATACTAATAATGTTCTCAACCCTAATGATTGGCACAATTACCGCAAACGCAGCAAGCGTAACCTCTGATGGTAATTCTATTTTGTATTTTAATATGGGAGCTGTTAGTTGGTGGACCACCTCTGGTACAGCTGGTGGTAACTTTGCATATTTTTATAATTCTTCTGGTAATAATAGTTGGTCAGCTAAAGCAACCCAAGTCACCGGTAATTACTATTATGTAAAAATTCCTTCAGGTACATGGGATCATGTAATTTTAACTCGTAATAATACTACGACCAGTCCTAATTTTGAAAGCGGCAATATATGGAATAAGACCGGAGACATTGAACTGCAATCAGATAAAAACTATATTTCTTCATTTTCTGAAAATAATACTATTGTTACTTGGAGTACATATGTTCCAACTCCTTCAACCTACAGTATTACTGCAAATAAAACATCTGTAGAAGAAG
>CAYRTG010000003.1:0-9540 GCA_964427365.1 uncultured Ruminococcus sp.
TTCCGCTATTTTTCATAAAGAATTTTATAATCTTTCATATTTATTTCACTTATTTACCATATTTAGTTATTATTATATATTTGAAAATTGAAGGAGGTTTTTGAATGTATATTCTAAAAAACGCATTTCGCAATATTGTCCGTTCAAAAGGCAGAAATATTCTTATAGGTATAATAATATTTATAATAGCCTTGTCACTTTGTATAGGACTTTCTATAAGACAGGCTGCAACAAATGCCAGGGAAACAGCATTGGCAGATATGTCTATAACTGCCCAGATTTCAGTTGACAGAAACAAAATGATGGAAGATTTCAAAAATGATCAATCAGAGAACGGAGAAAAACCTTCCTTTGATAAGTCAAGCTTTCAAGGCTTTTCCGACAGCCTTTCAGTAGAAGAAATGGAAAAGTACGCAAAAGCCTCAACAGTAGAGTCTTTTTACTATACATTAACTACATCACTGGACGGAACAGGAGATTTAGAAGCTATTTCCGAAAATTCAGAAAACACAACTGATACAACTTCCACAGAAAATTCCGATTCCGGCTCAGATACTCCGGCTAAGCAAAACGGTATGCAAGGCGATATGGGCGGTAAAATGGATAAAATCAACGGAAACGGTGATTTTTCTATAGTTGGTTATTCTGATGATAATGCAATGACAGATTTTATAAATGGAACATCATCAATAACTGATGGTGCAGTATTTGATGAAGGCACAAGCAAGTATCAGTGCATAATTTCTCAGGAATTAGCAAGCTATAATTCACTAAGTGTAGGCGATACAATAAAACTCGCAAATCCAAATGATGAAGACGAAACATATAAACTTACAATTGTGGGTATATATTCAACCTCAGATACAGTTGAAAACGGTATGGGAGGAATGTTCTCAAATTCGGACCCATCAAATAAATTGTATATGAGTTATAACGCTCTAAAGAAAATAGTTGACAAATCAACTGCAAATTCAGAAGATACAGCAGTATTTTCACAAACAAGCGGAACATATACATTTGCAACAGTTGATGATTATAACACCTTTGCTGAAGAAGTATATGATCTGGGATTATCTGATGAATATACTGTTAGTTCAACAGATTTACAGGCATTTGAAAACAGCCTTGTGCCACTTGAAACTCTTAGCACAATTGCAGGTTATTTCCTAATAGTTATTTTAGCAATAGGTACTTTAATTCTGATTGTTCTCAACATATTCAGTATTCGTGAAAGAAAGTACGAGATAGGTGTACTCACAGCGATAGGAATGAAAAAAGCAAAAGTAGCGTTGCAGTTTGTTTATGAAATGCTAATAGTAACTTTAATCGCAGTAATTTTGGGAGGCGCAGTAGGCGCCGCAACATCAGTACCTGTAGCGACTACAATGCTGCAAACTCAGGTAACAGCACAACAGGAATCAGGCAACAGACAAGAAGAGGCGTTTGGCAGAGGAATGGGTGATAACTTTGGCGGCAACAGCATGAATAACGCTCCGGCAAATTCTGATAATGAAAATAATTTTATTAATCAGATTACCGCATCAGTAAATGTAACTGTACTTTTGGAACTACTGGGAATATGCGTGGCTCTTGCGTTAATAGCAAGTGCAGCGTCAGTCGCCTTTATCTTAAGGTATAACCCGCTGAGAATTTTATCAAACAGAGATTAAGGAGGTAACTATGGGAATATCTAATCTTAAGCTTGAAAATGTATCATTTTCATATGGAAACTTACCGGTGTTATCGGATATTAACTATGAATTTACATCAGGTAAAATATATGCAATAGTAGGTAAATCAGGCGCAGGTAAAACAACATTGCTTTCAATACTTTCAGGATTGGCAAACCCAACCACAGGTACAATTACCTGTAATGGTAAAAACATGAAGAAAATCAATAAATACGATTTCAGAAGAAAATATGTTGGAGTAATTTTTCAGAATTTCAATCTTCTTACAAAGCTTACGGCAGTTGAAAATGTTGTGCTTTCAATGGATATATCAAATGTAAAAATTGAAAAGAAAAAGAAAAAAGCCTATGAATTGCTAGAACAGGTAGGGCTTAATAAGGATGAAGCCGACAGAAGAATACTAAAGCTATCAGGTGGCCAGCAACAGAGAATTGCAATAGCAAGAGCTTTATCTTATGGACCTGATTTTATACTTGCTGATGAACCAACTGGCAACCTAGACAGTGAAACACAGGAAGAAATTATGAAAATTCTAAGAGAACTTGCAGACAAAGGCAAGTGTGTAATAGTAGTAACTCATTCACCGGAGGTTGCTAAAAAAGCAGATGAAGTTTATAAATTAGCAAAAGTTTAATAATTAACTTAGTAAATAATAGATACTTTTCATTTTCATGTAAAACATAAATTTCTCCTTTTAAAAATCATAACCACCCGTCAAACGGGTGGTTATGATTTTTTTATCTTAAACAGCATACTTAAAATTAAATTGAACAGCCGTATTCCTAACGGCATGTACAGTGGTGTGAGAGGACGGAGAAATTTCTCCCTATTTGATTTATAACATAAGTATAAAATTATAATCTTACAGAAATTCCTTTTTCATCAAGATATTGCTTTAACTTAGGGATTGGAATTTCGCCAAAATGAAAAAGTGAAGCTGCTAAGACAGCGTCAGCCTTTCCTAATGTAAAAGCATCATAAAAATGTTCCAAAGTTCCTGCGCCGCCGCTGGCAATAACAGGAATGTTCACCTTTTCGGAAACAGCCCTGGTAAGTTTAAGGTCATAGCCTTTTTTCTGCCCGTCTTCATCCATACTTGTCAGCAGAATTTCTCCCGCACCGCGTTTTTCACATTCCACAGCCCACTTAACAGCGTCAATCTCCATAGGAATACGTCCGCCGTTAATATATACTTCCCAGCTTCCGCCCTTTCGTTTAGCGTCAATAGCTACAACTACACATTGACTGCCGAATTTGTAAGCGGCTTCATTTATAAACTCAGGTCTTTTAATAGCTGCGCTGTTTATTGAAACCTTATCAGCTCCTGCTCTTAAAATATCGTTGAAATCTTCAACAGTTCTGATACCTCCGCCAACAGTAAATGGGATAAAAATAGTGTTTGCTACTTTCTTAACCATATCAATTACCGTAGAGCGTCCGTCGCTTGAAGCAGTAATATCAAGAAACACTAATTCATCAGCACCATGCTTGTCATATTCCTTAGCACATTCAACAGGATCTCCTGCGTCAACTAAATCAACAAAACTCATACCTTTAACAACTCTGCCTTTTTTTACATCAAGGCAGGGAATTATTCTTTTAGCATACATATTAACACCTTGCCTTCAGCACATTTCAGCAAAATTTTTCAGGATTTTAAGCCCAACCTGACCGCTTTTTTCCGGGTGAAACTGTGTTGCGTTAATATTTTTGTAAGAAACAGCTGCGTCAATAGTAACACCGTATTCAGTTTGTGCTGCGACAATATCCCTGTTTTCAGCTTGTAAATAATATGAATGAACAAAGTAAACATAAGAGTTGTTTTCAATACCCTTAAAAATGCCATCATTCATCAAAATATTTATACTGTTCCACCCTATATGTGGAATTTTCAGTCCCTCACTTTTTGGTATTTTAGTTACTGAGCCATTTAAAATATCCAAACCCTTAACATTTGGACTTTCTTCACTTTCAGAAAATAATAACTGTAAACCAAGACAAATTCCAAGAAAAGGCTTCCCTGTATTAATAAATTCTTTAATAACATCCTTAATACCGTAGCTTTCCATAGTGTTAACAGAATCTCCAAAGGCTCCAACACCGGGAAGTATAGCTCCATCTGAAATAAGAATTTCATTTTTATCTCTTGTAATGTTGCATTCACAGCCAATAAATTTCATAGCTTTGTAAACACTTTGAATATTTCCGGCACCATAGTCGATAATTGCAATCATAAATAACCTCAAAATTGAATGAATTTGCACATTAATGACGTAATAATATCATATGTGTTTCAAGTAAAGACAATTTTAACATAAAGACTTATAAAATGCAAGAATACAGAGTAATTTGTACCAAATCTTGCAAAATGTATTTGCTTTTTGAAAGAAATCAGTTGTATTTTGCAAGTTTTAATGCTAGAATGAATTATATTGCATGAAAGGTGGTATATATAATGGTTGAACATCTATTAACAAGAATAGAAATGAATATAAAGAATTTTTCAAAAGGACAAAAGCGCATAGCTAATTATATAGAAGAGCATTATGATACAGCAGCATTTATGACAGCAGCAAAACTTGGCAAAACGGTTGGCGTATCTGAAAGCACAGTAGTTCGTTTTGCAAACGAGCTTGGTTATTCAGGCTATCCAAAACTGCAAAAGGCTATGCAGGAGATGATTCGCGATAAGCTTACTTCAGTTCAGCGTATTGATGTTACTTCAACACGAATCGGTGACAATAATATTCTTGACGCTATAATGAATCAGGATATCGAAAAAATCAGACGTACTCTTGAGGAAACCTCTCATGAAGATTTTGAAAAAGCTGTAAAGTCTATTGTAAATGCAAAAAGAATATATGTGTTCGGCGTTCGTTCCACAGCCTCACTTGCACAGTTTTTAGGTTATTATCTATCTTTGATTTTTGACAATGTGAGAGTTATTACCGATACATCAAAAACCCATACATATGAACAGCTTTTCAGAATTAGCAAAGATGATGTAATGATAGGAATCAGTTTCCCGCGTTACAGCACAATGGCTGTAGAAGCAATGACCCTTGCACGTCAGCGTGGAGCAAACTCAATAGCAATTACTGACAGTATGGTTTCACCGCTTGTATCCGCTGCTGATGAAGTGCTGCTTGCAAGAAGCGATATGGCGTCAGTAGTAGACTCACTGGTGGCTCCCTTAAGCCTTATTAATGCATTAATCGTAGCTACAGTTCTTGAGAAAAAGGAAGAAGTAACAGATACATTTAAGGAGCTTGAGCTTATCTGGAACCATCAAGGTGTTTACGATAATTCTTCAAACGTGATACATAATGAAAAATAAAAGAGTAATAGTAATAGGCGGAGGAGCAGCAGGCTTAATGGCAGCAGGTTTTGCTTCAAAAAACGGCGCCGAAGTACTACTTTTTGAAAAAATGCCCAAAGTAGGAAGAAAGCTTTGTATAACAGGTAAAGGAAGATGCAACCTTGCTAATAACTGCGACATAGAAACCTTTATGCAGAATGTGCCAGTAAACAATTGTTTTCTATACAGTGCACTGTATAATTTTTCACCTTACGAAATCATCTGTTTTTTTGAAGGTCTTGGCTTAAAAACAAAAACGGAACGTGGCAACAGAGTTTACCCATTGTCTGAAAAAGCTATTGATGTTGTAGATACAATGAAAAGCTTTGCAGAAAACAACGGCGCAAAAATTATTCATCAAGAGGTAAAATCACTTATAATTGAAAACAATGTTTGTGTAGGTATCAAAACTTCAAATAACACATATAATGCCGATTCAGTAATTGTTGCTACAGGAGGTAAAAGCTACCACTTGACAGGCTCTACCGGCGACGGCTATAATTTTGCTAAAGAGGCAGGACATACTATTGTTCAAATTAAACCATCTCTTATTCCTCTTGAAAGTAACGATAAGTCCTGCAAAGAAATGCAGGGACTTTCACTAAGAAATGTATCTTTAACAGTTAAGAATAAGAATAATAAAATTGTTTATACGGATTTTGGAGAAATGCTTTTTACGCATTTTGGCTTGTCAGGTCCGATTATTTTGTCAGCAAGCTGTCATTTAAAGGAATATTATAAAGAAAGCTACACAGCATATATTGATATAAAGCCGGCGCTGAATGAAGGACAATTGGATTTGCGTATTCAACGTGATTTTAAGGATAACATAAACAGAGCAGTTTCAAATTCTCTTTCAAAGCTTTTACCACAAAAAATGATACCTGTAATACTAAGACGTTGGGGAGTACCATACGACAAAAAATGCAATAGCATTACTAAGGAAGAGAGAAAGAAGCTTTTATTTCTAATAAAGAATTTTGATATTTCTATATCAAAACCTCGTCCTGTGGAGGAAGCAATAATTACTTCAGGTGGTGTAAAAGTTTCGGAAATCAATCCTAAAACTATGGAAAGCAAGATTGTTTCAGGGCTGTATTTTGCGGGTGAGGTAATTGATGTCGATGCATATACAGGTGGATTTAACCTTATAATTGCATGGGCAACAGGTAGATTAAGCGGGGAAAGTGCCGCACATTAAAAATTTTTTAATAATAATTTTGAAAGGTTGTACAAATTATGTCTATAGCAATAGCAATTGACGGACCTGCCGGAGCAGGAAAAAGCACAATATCTAAATCAGCAGCAAAGAAGCTTGGATTTATATATATAGACACAGGTGCTCTCTATCGTACAGTAGGACTTGCAGCAAAAAGAAATAATGTGGAGCCTGTACAGGGTGAAGCTGTTAATAACCTTTTAAACAGTATAAAAGTTGAACTTACATTTAATGATATGGGAGAACAGGTTGTACTCCTTGACGGAGAAGATGTATCAGGTTTAATAAGAACTCCTGAAGCCTCAATGATGGCGTCAAAGATTTCTGCTATTCCTGAAGTAAGAGCATATCTTCTTGATTTACAGAGAAATATGGCTAAAACAGATAACGTAATTATGGATGGCAGAGATATTGGAACTGTAGTATTACCTGATGCGGAGGTCAAAATTTTCCTTACAGCAACACCTGAAGCACGTGCTACAAGAAGATATAAAGAGTTTATAAACAAAGGTATGGATGTAAAATATGAGGATATATTAGAAGATGTAAAAACTCGTGACTATAATGATTCACATAGAGATATTGCACCTCTAAAAAAAGCCGATGATGCAGTTTTGGCAGATACAACAAAGATTGATTTAGAGGGTAGCATTAATTTAATAATAAACATTATCAAGGAGCATATGTAATGGGACAGTCAAAGGCTCTGTACAGAATAGGCAGAATAGTATGTACACCGATATTTAAACTTATATACAGATATAAAGTTATTAATAAAGGAAATATTCCTGACCAAGGCGGATATATTATAGCTTGTAATCATATTTCATTTTCCGATCCGGTGCTTTTAGGATTAGGACAAAAGCGCAGAATTTTTTTTATGGCAAAAGACACCCTTTTCAGAAATAAATTTTTCGGAGGATTAATTCGTGCGTTAGGGGCATTTCCTGTAACTCGCGGTGCAGGCGACGGAAAAGCAATTAAAAACGGAACTGATTTAATCGAGGAAGGCAACGTAATGGGAATATTCATTGAGGGTGCAAGAAGTAAAACCGGTGAGTTAATGCGTCCAAGAAGCGGTTGCGCATTAGTAGCCCAGCAGACTAAAGTGCCGGTTGTTCCTGCTTGTATTACACCTTTATCAAAAAGACTTTTTGCCAAACGTATAATACATTTTAGCCGACCCTTAACAATTGAAGACTTAGGACTTGTTACCGGTGACAGACGTGAACTGAAAAATGCAAGCGCTATAATTATGAATAAAATAAAAGAAATAAGAGAGCAGGACTTAAATGAGTATAAGGGTAGCTGAAACAGCAGGCTTTTGCTTTGGGGTAAACCGAGCTGTCACAATGGTTTATGACCTTATTAACAAAGGCAAAATGGTTTGTACCTTAGGACCGATTATACATAATATGGAAATGGTTAAGGAGCTTGAAAATAAAGGTTGTATAGCTATTGATAAGGTTGAAGACTGCCCTAAGGACTGTACGCTTGTAATCCGCTCCCACGGAGTAAGTAAAAACGTAATAGAAAAAATCAGGAGCCTTAACTTAAATTATGTAGATGCAACCTGTCCCTTTGTTAAGAAAATACACAATATAGTTGCTAAAGCCGGATTGGAAAATAAAACGGTTCTTATTGCAGGAAATAAGAATCATCCTGAGGTTCAGGGAATAATCGGTCATTGCAGCAGTAAATGCTATACATTCAATAATGAAGAAGAACTTTTTTACTTAAAAAATATAATTCTACAAGAGAATAATAATTCACTTTGCGTTGTAGCTCAGACCACATTTAGTAAAAAAGAATGGAAAAAATGTTTAAAAACAATAAAAAAAGTCTGTACAAATTCAGAAATATTTGATACAATATGTAGAGCTACATCCGAGCGACAGGAAGAGGCAGACGCATTGTCCTCAGTTTCCGATCTGATGATTGTAATCGGCGATCGCCATAGTTCAAACACAGGTAAGCTGTACGATATATGTAAAAGCAAATGTAAAAATACTTGCTTAATTGAAACAGCACAGGAGCTTGACACAAGTCTTGTAAAATCAACCCGTAGCATTGGTGTAACTGCAGGTGCTTCTACGCCTGCAAGGATAATAAAGGAGGTACTGGATACAATGAGTGAAGAAATTAAATCCAGCGAATCAGTTGTTACTGAAGAATCTTTTGAGGCGATGTTAGAAGAGTCCCTCAAAAATTTAAATACTAATGAGAGGGTAAAAGGCGTAGTTATAAGCATAGCTCCTAACGAAGTTATTGTTGACGTTGGAAGAAAACAGTCAGGCTTTATTCCGATTGACGAGCTTTCAAACGATCCGAGTGTAAAGCCGGAGGACGTTGTAAGCGTAGGGGACGAATTAGAGCTTCTTATTATGAAGACTAACGATGTTGAAGGCACAATTATGCTTTCAAAACGTAGAGTAGATGCCCAGAAGGGTTGGGAAGAGCTTAAAGCTAAAGCTGAAAACGAGGAAGTTCTTACCGGTAAGGTAACAGAAGCCGTTAAGGGCGGCGTAATTATTGTTTATAATAACGTAAGAGTATTTATTCCTGCTTCTCAGGCTACTGCTTCACGAGAAGACAGACTTGAAGACTTAGTAGGAACAGAGGCGCAGTTCAAACTTCTTGAAGTTTCACAGCGGGGCAGAAGAAAACACGTAGTAGGTTCAATCCGTGCCGTACTTCGTGAGCAGCGTGCAGAACAGCGTGCAGCGTTCTGGGAAACTTGTGAAGTTGGTAAAAGATATACGGGTACAGTTAAGTTTATTACAAGCTACGGCGCATTTGTTGATTTAGGCGGTGTATTTGGTATGGTGCATATTTCGGAGCTTTCTTGGACACATATCAAAAATCCGTCAGAGATAGTAAACATTGGTGATAAAATTGAAGTTTACATAAAGGAAATCAACGAAGATATGAAGAAAATTTCTTTGGGCTACAAGAATCCTGAGGATAACCCATGGGAAATTCTAAGGCGTGATTATCCTATAGATACAGTTGTTGAAGTTACAATAGTTGGTATTACAACATTCGGTGCTTTCGCTAATATTATTCCCGGTATTGACGGTCTTATTCATATTTCTCAGATTGCTAATCAGAGAATTGAAAAGACTTCGGACGTACTTTCAATAGGTCAAAAAGTTCAGGCTAAGATTATTGCTATTGATTTTGATAAGAAGCGTGTAAGCCTCTCAATGCGTGCTTTACTTGATGAAGAAAAGCCTGCTTCTGCAGAAGCTGTTGAAGAAACTCCTGCGTCT
>CAYRTG010000003.1:9640-21628 GCA_964427365.1 uncultured Ruminococcus sp.
ATCTACTGAAAATGAAGAAGCTACATCTACTGAAAATGAAGTAGCTACATCTACTGAAAATGAAGTAGCTGTTGCGTCTGCTGAAAATGAAGAAGTGGTTACTACAACAGAAACAAATAAGGAATAATTTAATTTTCAAAAAATAATTGGGTATCCTTCTTTTAAAGGATACCCATTTGTGATATAATACCGATTGTAAAGGGGCGGGTGTCATTCACTGTTTCAGCGGGAGTTATAATCTCTCGCTGAAACACAGAGGAGCTAACGCTCACATCGCACTGCAATCTGTCACAAGCTCCATTTCAAGCAGGCTTTCCGGAGCGTTGCTCCAATTTAAATTTAATTAATTTAGTTAGAAGGTATGAATATGTATAGTAAAATTAAATCCCAGGCTTTAACAGCATTTAAAGAATTAGTTGAAAAAGCAAAGTTAAAAAATGGAAGTATAATAGTTTTAGGCTGTTCTACTAGTGAAATATGCGGTAAAAAAATCGGCACATATTCTCAGTTCGATTGTGCAAAGGCATTATATGAAGGCTTTTACCCTTATTTAAAGGATAAAGGTATATATCTTGCTGCTCAATGCTGTGAACATTTAGGCAGAGCTTTGGTAGTGGAAGAGGAATATGCTGTTAGCCATAACCTTGAAATAGTAAATGTTATTCCTCAGCCTAAAGCAGGTGGCAGCAGTGCAACTACAGCATTCAAGCTTTTTGACAGACCTGTAGTTGTTGAAGAAGTAAAGGCAGATGCAGGAATTGATATAGGCGGAACTTTTATAGGTATGCATTTAAAAAAAGTAGCGGTTCCTGTAAGACTATCAATAAATAAAATCGGTGAAGCAAATATTTTATGCGCACGTACAAGACCAAAGTTTATTGGCGGAGAGCGTGCTGTATATAATGCTGACTTAATGTGAGGTGTACTATGACTGCAAAAGATGAATTTGTAAAAATTTATACTGACAATATATCAAGAGATGGTTCAACGGAACTTTTGGAATGGCTGATGAAAACGGACTTTTTTACAGCACCTGCCAGCACACGCTATCATTGTGCCTGTGAAAACGGACTTGTTATGCATTCTGTAAGTGTTTATAATACTCTTATAGAAAAGCATTTTGATGCTGAAACCGACAACCTTGAAAGTTTTTCAATTTGCGCATTACTCCACGATTTGTGTAAGGCACAGTTTTATAAGGTTTCCACAAGAAATGTTAAGAACGAGCAAACAGGACAATGGGAAAAAGTCCCATATTATGCAATTGACGATAGTTTCCCATTTGGTCATGGTGAAAAGTCTGTATTTCTGATTGAACGCTTTATGCGGCTGAAAATTGAGGAAGCAATGGCAATTCGTTGGCATATGGGTGAATTTGGCGACAAATACAGCAACACAATTTCTCAGGCTTACGATAAATATCCTTTAGCGGTTAAGCTTCACCTTGCCGATTTAGAGTCAACATACATAAGAGAAAAAGGCACATCAGCTGTAAACAGATAGGTGAATTATGGATTTTAATACTGCAAAAACTAGAGCCATTAAGCTTAATACTCAGCTAAAATATCATAATGAATTGTACTATAATCAGGATAACCCTGAAATTTCCGATTTTGAATATGACGCAATGTTACGTGAGCTTGAAAATATAGAAGCCGAATATCCACAGCTTATAACATCAGATTCAGCTACCCAAAAGGTTGGAGGAAATGCAGGTAATAAATTTTCTCCTGTTACTCATACAGTTCCAATGGAAAGCTTGCATGATAGCTTTTCATATGGTGAACTAAAGGACTTTGACCGCAAAGTCAGGGAGGTAGTATCAAAACCACAGTATGTAGTTGAACCGAAATTTGACGGACTGTCTGTATCAGTTGAATATACTAACGGAATTTTATCAAGAGCCTCAACAAGAGGCGACGGCACAACAGGTGAAGATATAACCGATAACATTCTTACAATTAAATCTTTACCCCACCGCCTTGAAAATGCACCCCCTTATTTAGAAGTTAGAGGCGAGGTTTATATGTCCTTTGATAGCTTTACAGCTCTTACAAAAAGACAGGAAGAAAATGAAGAAAAGCCTTTTAAAAACCCTCGTAATGCAGCTGCCGGTTCATTAAGACAAAAGGACAGTAAAATAACTGCGAGGCGAAATCTTGATATTTTTATTTTCAATATTCAGCAAGTTGTAAATGTTGATATAAAAAGCCACACGCAGGCACTTGATTATCTAAAATCCTTGGGTTTGCCAGTATCATTTTACAATAGTTGCGGCAATATGGAAGACGTAATTACAGCAATAGAAAAAATCGGCAACAACAGAGGAAAATACCCATTTGCCATTGACGGAGCAGTTGTAAAGGTTAATGACTTTAATATGCGTATTGAGCTTGGCTCAACAGCAAAATTTCCACGCTGGGCAGAAGCCTACAAATATCCCCCCGAAGAAAAGGAAACCACATTGCTTTCTGTAGAAATCAATGTTGGCAGAACAGGAGTGCTCACACCAGTAGGTAATTTTGAACCTGTACTTTTAGCCGGTACAACGGTATCAAGAGCAACCCTTCACAATATTGACTTTATCAGAGAAAAAGGCATTTGTATTGGTGACAAGGTGATTATTCGTAAAGCAGGAGAGATAATTCCTGAAGTTGTATCTGTATCAAGTCATATGGAAAATCATAGACTTTTTGAATTTCCTAAGCTTTGTCCTTCTTGTAACAGCCCTGTTACACGTGAAGAGGGCGAGGCTGCAATCCGCTGTACAAATACCGATTGTCCTGCACAGCTTATGCGACATTTAATTCACTTTGTAAGCAGAGATGCAATGGATATTGAGGGACTTGGCCCTGCTGTTCTTGAGCAGCTTGCTAATGCTGATTTAATTAAATCACCGTCTGACTTGTATTCACTTAAATATGAGAATATTGTTACTTTAGATAAAAAGGGAGATAAATCTGCTAAAAATCTGCTTTTAGCCCTTGAAAAGTCTAAAAACAACGAGCTTTACAGACTTGTATTTGCTTTAGGAATACCTCATATAGGACTAAAGGCTGCTAAGCTTTTGTGTAAAAAATTTACTACAATAGAAAGCCTTTTTAATGCTGATATAAATAACATAGCTGAAATAGAGGGCTTTGGAGAAATTATGGCACAATCAGTAGTTCAGTATTTTTCTCTTGAAAGCACTAAAAATTTAATTAAAGAATTAAAATCTTTAGGTGTGAAAATGACTTCCTCAAAGCTAAAATCCACAACAGGTATATTTACCGGTAAAACCTTTGTATTGACAGGAACTTTGCCTACAATGTCACGTTCTGAGGCTTCAAGAATTATTGAAGAAAACGGTGGAAAAACCTCCGGCTCCGTTTCTAAAAAAACGGACTATGTATTAGCTGGAGAAGCAGCAGGTTCTAAACTGACAAAAGCTCAAAATCTTGGAATAAAAATAATTACCCAGGAAGAATTTTTGTCTATGGTAAATAATATTCATAATAGTGATGAAACATCAGATGTCAAAGGGCAAGGTGTGTATGCTGCGTCCTTGTTTGATGTTTGATATTTAAATTATAATTAATTTAGTGACCTCTTTAATTAGAGGTCATATTTTTTTCCCTGAAATCATATAGCTTAATATGTTAAAAAATCAGGAGGGAAAAATGATAAACAATTCATTCAATAGTGTTCTTCATTCAATAAGTCCTTTTTTAGTAAATAAGCTTAAGTCTGTCCCTGAAGAAATTAGGGACAACCTAATTGAAATACGTCTTAGGGTAAATAAACCAATAACATTGTGCTGTATTGATGACACATATTATATGACAGACAAAGGATGCTTAACAAATACTATTCTGAATCATCAAATGCTTATAACAAACAGCAGAGAGCTTCAGGAAATTTTCAATACTATTTGTTGCTTTTCCGTGTATTCTAAGCAGAATGAAATAAAAAACGGTTATGTAACGATTAAAGGAGGTCATCGCATAGGTATATGCGGTACTGCGGTAATTGAAAATAATTCCATAATAAATATACATAACATTAGTTCAATTAACATAAGAATATCAGCAGAACATAAAGATTGCAGTAAGCAAATACTTAGTGAGATAAAGGATATTAAGTCAGGACTTCTTATATGCGGCGCTCCCTGCAGCGGTAAAACAACTATACTCAGGGATTTAGCAAGATTACTGTCAACTGACTATAAGAAAAAGGTAGCTTTAATTGACCAGCGTTCTGAAATAGCGGCCACCTACAAGGGTGTGTCACAATATAATGTCGGAATGTGTGATGTACTAAACGGCTATAGCAAAAAAGATGGTTTTGACCAAGGACTTCGTTGTCTGTCACCTGATATAATTATATGTGATGAAATAGGCACAGCTCAAGATATAATCTCCCTTGAAAGCTCTGTAAACAGCGGTGTTTCTGTAATTGCTTCAGCTCACTGCACAAATCCAAAAGAACTTAAAACAAAGTCACGTTTCAAAGGATTGATATCAAGCGGTGCTTTTACATATGCAGCCTTTCTTGGAAACAAAGAAAATGTAGGTCAGCTTATATCCGTAGTACGTACCAATGAGCTTCATATTTAAAGCAACAGGAGCAGTGTTAGTTGTTGTTGCCGGTACAATATGCGGCTTTTATTTTTCATCAAAGCTTAGTAAAAGGCGTGAGTTTTTAATATCATTTAAGGATTTTCTTTCAGCTTTGGAAACCAATATACGATATAGGGCTGACGATATTGTAACATTGATTATTTCCTCATCATCAGGGACTATGCTTGAATTTTTTTCTGATAACATTTTAAGCAGCTTTATAGATTATTGGAACAGCTTTGTTAAGAAAATTCCTAAAAGCTATGGATTGACTAATGAAGATATATCCTTAATTAAAGAATTTGGTAAACGACTTGGCACAACTGATATTGAGGGGCAGCTAAATCATATTGAGCTTTATAAAAATCATTTTGAATCTCAGTATAAGAAATCAGAGGATGAATATAAAACAAAATCCAGGCTTTATAAGGCTCTTGGATTTTTTATAGGCGCAGTAACAGCATTAATTTTAATATAAAGGATTGAGAAATATGGACGTTGATATGATATTCAAAATTGCTGCAATAGGAATAATTGTCGCGGTATTAAATCAACTTCTCATAAGAAGCGGCAGAGAAGAACAGGCAATGCTTACAACCCTTGCAGGACTTGTAGTAGTGCTTTCTATGATAATTACTCAGATAAGCGGATTGTTTAATACAATAAAATCTCTGTTTGGATTATAATGAGTATATTTTCAATTTGCCTTATGGGTGTGTTAACAGCAGTAATATCACTTGCCATTAAACGCTACAATTCAGAAATATCTTTTTTACTTGCAATAGCAGGCTCTGTTATGATATTTTTGTCAATACTTCTCAATCTTAACTCCGTCTATGAAACTATGAAAAATATTCTCGCAACTGCCAATATAAATGTAACATACATCTCAATTTTACTTAAAATAATGGGAATATGCTTTTTAACCGAATTTGCATGCGATTGCTGTATTGATGCAGGTCAAAAGGCATTGGCAGGAAATATATCCCTTGCAGGGAAAATTATAGTTCTTGTAACAGCAATTCCGCTGTATCAGGATGTTTTGAATACGGTACTTTCTCTTACAGGAGGTACTGTATGAAAAAGATTTTATCAATAGTATTACTATCAGCTTTAATATTTATATTAAGTCCTCAGTCAGTTAATGCAGAAACCTATGATGATATAAAGTCTTTTTCAAAAGCTGACAGCTTAATGGAAATCCTTCCTGATGATACAAAAAACAGTCTGAATGAAATTGGAATTTATGATACTGATTACACAGATATAAATAATATTACTTTCAATGATATAATTGATGAAATTATGGCAATTTCAGCCCGGCAAAGCTCAACACCTTTAAAAATATTGGCGTCGGTAATAGCTGTAATGCTTTTATATTCAATACTTTACAGCATAAAAACCTCTGCCAAAACTACTTCAATGAAAAATGTTTTGTCAGTATGTATAACGCTTTGTATAACCTGCATTATTGTTATACCCATTTGCTCAGTTATAGATTCTGCAATCAGTGTTATAGAATCCTCAGCAAATTTTCTTATTGCATACATACCTGTAATGTTACTTATAATTGCATCATCAGGTCATCCTGTAAGTGGAGCTTCCTATTACTCCATGATGATATTGGCAGGACAAGGTGTAGCCCAAATTTCATCAAATATTATTTCACCTTTTTTAAAAATTTTTCTCGGCATAAGTGTAACCTCTGCAATATCACCAAATGTAAACCTTAGCGGTATAGTAGCGTTTGTAAGCAGGGTTTCTAAATGGCTTCTGGGTTTTGTAATGACTTTATTCACTGCACTTCTTACTTTCAAGCAGTTGATAACCACGTCAATGGATAATGTGTCAACGCGAGCAGTACGATTTACTCTCACAAGCCTTGTGCCTGTTGTCGGTTCAGCCTTATCCGATGCATATAAAACCGTTCAAAGCTCAGTAGGGCTTTTAAAGTCAGGAGTAGGTGTATTTGTAATAATAGCAGTTGCAATTGTGTTTTTGCCTGCTTTAATCCAATGCCTGTTCTGGATGATGTCACTGGGCTTATGTAAAGCAACCGGAGAAATACTGAATTTAAAAGAGCCTTGTATGTTGTTGTCTGCAATTAACACCGTTGTTACTACAATATTTGCAATTCTTCTTTGTATAATGTCAATTTTCATAATTTCAACTGCACTTGTGCTAATGCTTGGCGGTGGAGGAGGATGAGTTCAGTAGCAACAGTAGCGGCAATAATATGTGTGTCAGCTCTTGCTTGTTCTTTTGTAAGTATCGCAGTACCACAGGGAACTACAAAAAAGGTTATGAGTATTGTATTGGGAATATTTATACTATGTACTATGATTGTTCCTATAAAAAATGCTGTTAAAAACTTTAGTTTGGAAATATCTGTTGCAGACTCAGCAGAAGACTTAACTGCTTCTGCTGATGAAGCCTATAATAATGCTGTGATTTCAGAAACAAAGTTAATACTTGAAAGTAACCTTAAATCAGTTTTATCTCAAAAGAATATTAATGCAGAAGAAATTGAAATAAATATGTCAGTTGATAAAAATGGAGGAATATATGTTGATGAAATACGCATATATATTTTAAAAAAGGACGAAGCTTTAATTAATGAAATAATAGCAATAACAAAGGAAAAGTATGAAACAGTACCTGAAGTTATAATGAGGTAATTATGTTAAAAAGTAAAAATTTAAAAAACATACTTAATGATGGAAAGCTTACAAATATAATAATAGTTTGTCTTGCTCTCGGAGTTGCTTTAATTTTTTTATCATCTGTAACAGGTCTTACCTCAGAAACACAGGAAAGCAGCAGTTATTCAGTATCTGTGTATAGGGAAGATATGCAGAACTCTCTTCAAAAAATGCTCTCCCAAATTGAGGGTGTCGGTGAAGTATCTGTGTTGCTTACTATAGAAAACTCTGTGGAGGGAGTGTATTTAGAAAATAATTCAACAAAAACAAAAGAAATAGAGCCGGTAATACGTGGAGTTGTTGTAGCCTGTGACGGTGGAGATGATATTATTGTTACAGAGCGTGTCCTAAATGCAGTTACAAAGGCTTTGAATATCTCCAGCGCAAAGGTATGTATAACAAAACTAAGATAAAAGAGGGATAATATGAAAAAGTTAAAAAAACATTTTCTTGCAGCTACATTGGTTTTGGCTTTAGGAGCTGCGGTATATCTTAATTGGAGTTTAGGTACAGCAAAACAAACCTCTGAAACATTAGGGGAAAGCAAGTACGTAAACGCAACCTTGACCACAGAAACCGCTTCAGATAAAAAATCTGAAAATACTAATAATGGAAAAATTTCAAGTACATCAAATACTACCGGTAAAACACAAACAAAAGCTGTAAAAAAATCAGATAATACAGAAAAACAAAATTCTACTGCAAATATTACACAAAAAGAACTTAAATTTTTTGCACAGGCAGAAACTAAACGCAAGCAAACTCAGGACGAAGTAATAGACAAAGCTAATCAGATACTTGAACTTGACAGTACTTCTGAAAGTGAACGTACAGAGGCACAGCTTCAGGTAGCCGGAATAATAAAGAATTTTACCTTGCAAGATACAATTGAAACTACTCTGGTTGCTAAAGGTTTGTCAAAGTCCCTTTGTTACGTAAGTGATCAGGGCTGTATAGTTGGAGTCCTTAAATCAGAGCTTAACGAATCTACGTCAATGATAATTAAATCAACAGTGCAGTCTGTAACTAATATAGGATTTGACAAAATTACAATAATAACTGTATAAGGTAAAAAACATCATTTTAAGAGAACACCGCACTGTATTTTTGTGCGGTGTTCTTATAAGTTTAATCCATATTTAATTTTTTATCAAACATTTCACTAATAATTGATTTTTTCTAAAACATAGTATATAATATATTACATTATGTGTAGGGAGGAATATGATGGTTGTTGATAATGCGGTTATTTTAGCAGCAGGACGCTCACAGCGTTTTGCTCCATTTACCTATGAGATGCCAAAGGGCTTATTCAGAGTACATGGGGAAGTGCTTGTTGAACGACAAATTAAGCAGCTTCAGGAAGCAGGAGTGAAGAATATTTACATTGTTGTAGGTTATATGAAAGAAAAATTCTTTTACCTTGAAGAAAAATATAATGTAAATATTATTCTAAACGGTTCTTATGAAAATAAAGGGAACATCAATTCTCTTTATTCGGTTAAAGATTACCTTAAAAACACATATATCTGCTGTGCAGACCATTATTTTATATACAATCCTTTTTTAGAAGAACCGCAGCATTCTTATCGTGCTATTACTTATAAAGAATGTAAATTTCGAGAGTTTGCAGTAAAAGTAAGCGATTACAACGTCATTACAGACTTTGCGGTAGGAGGAGAAAATACCCTTTGCATGGTGGGACATGCTTTCATAAGTGAAACATTTTCTAAAAAATTGGTGGAGCATATGGACAGAGAAATCAATGATTTTGGCGTTTCTCATATGTTCTGGGAAGAATTTTATGCTAAGCACAGTTCCGACTTAACATTATTTGCAAAATACTATAACAATGATGATATTCTTGAATTCGACTCAATTTCAGATTTACTGTCATTTGATCAGGATTTTCTTGTAAACCTTGATTCAAGGATTATGCAGAATATTTGCTCCGTGCTTAATTGTGAGCCAAAGGAAATTGTTAATATAGAAATCATAAATAAAGGACTTACTAACGTATCATTTAAGTTTGATGTAAAAAACATAACCTATGTTTACAGACACCCCGGCGGAACTTCCGGAAATTTGGTTTCAAGAAAGTCAGAAGTCTTTGCACAAATGCAGGCTAAAAAACTTGGTGTTGACCCATCTTTAATCCATATTTCCGAGGAAGGTTGGAAGATTTCGTACTTTGTTGATAACACAGTTGATGTTGATCTGGATAATAATGATGAACAACTTTCTAAAGTTATGGAAGGATTAAGATTGCTTCATTCTGCAAAGTTTGAAGATTGTCAGGAGGAATTTAACAGTTGTAAGGAGGTTGCTCCTGTTGAAGAAGCAAAACGCCTTATGAAAATTGCCTCACAGACTAAGGGTGACCTTATTTCTGAATTCAGTGATATCATTAAACCTGCTGAAAAACTTTTTGAATATGTAAAAAGTGACGGCTTGACAAAAAGAGTGTTAACTCATGGTGATATATACCCACCAAACTTCCTTTTTACACAAAAGGGAGAAATGTATATGATTGACTGGGAATACACAAGAATTGCTGATCCGGCAAATGATTTAGCCGGCTTTATAGCACGTTATGATATGTCTGAGGAGCAAATTGACAGATACCTTAAAATGTATTTTGGCAGAGAGCTTACATTTGAAGAATATCGTCACTATATAGCCTATGCAGGTTGTACAGCTCTTTATTGGATGACATGGGGCTTATATAAGGGCAGTGTTAATGAGGATGACGGATTCTTTATGTTTACATCTTACAAGCTATGCAAAAAACTTGTAGCTAAAGCATTACCACTTTACGAAAACGAGGCATAATAATGAATATTGCAATAATTCTTGCTGGGGGTGTCGGCTCACGTGTCGGTGCAGACATACCTAAGCAGTTTATAGAAGTATTGGGAAAGCCTGTACTTGCATATACAGTAGAAAAATTCAATAATCACCCTCAAATTGATGCAATTGAGATTGTATGTGTAGAAAGCCATATTGATTATTTAAGAGAAATGGTAAATAATTATAATCTTGATAAGGTTAAATGGATTACAAAAGGAGGAGCAACTTTTCAGGGCTCTGTAATGAATGGTTTAAATAACCTTAAATATAAGATTTCCGATGATGATACGGTACTTATACATTTCGGCGCATCACCTTTTGTTGAGGAGGATATTATCACTGATGCAATTAAAGTGTGTAAAATAAAAGGAAACGCAATTTCAACCTGCGATTTCTTCCTTTTATCAGGTGTTAAGGATGATAATACAAAATCAACTAAATGGATTGACAGAGATACGATTGCCTGTATGAATTCACCCCACGCTTTCCAATATAAATTTATATATGATATTTATCAGGAAGCTGTTGAAACGGGAGTTATTGACGAAGTTGAGCCTCACACAACTACATTAATGTATAAAATGGGTAAAACAATTTACTTTTCAAAGGGTAATCAGACAAATATAAAAATCACAACAAAAGAAGACCTCGACTTATTCGAAGGATATGTACTTATGAAACAAAAAAGAGAAGCTGAAATCCAGTAGGATTTCGGGGTGAATTATGAATTCAACACAAAAATATTTAACAAATTTACTTTTAGAAATAGATTCAATTTGCAAGAAGTATGACATTGAATACTTTATTGACTACGGTACAACATTAGGAGCAGTTCGTCATCAAGGATTTATTCCCTGGGATGATGATATTGATATTAATATGACTGAGGAAAACTACTATAAATGGGTTGAAGCCTGTAAAAAAGAACTTGATCCTGAAAAGCGATACTATTGTGACGTCAGGCTTGATAGAGAATTTCCGGGAGTTTTCGGAAGATATATAGATGTAGAAACTATGCGTATTAGCAATAATTTTGCTTTTTGGAAGCCTATATGCGGACAGAGTATTGATGTATTCTATCTTCTTGAATTACCGGGAGATCCTGAACTTAAACAAAAAGCTATTGATTTGTACTTTGTATATGACGAGTATTCAAACTCAAGTTACCGCCATTTCAGAAAAAAGACTGCGGAGCAAATGATTCTTTACGATGAATGCTTAGAGCTTGAAAAGAAGATTGGCAAAGAAAAGGTTTTAAAACAACTTGAGGATCGGATTTTCCATAAGCATTATGATGATTGCAATACTTATATTGTAACATCAGCTCGTAAATTAGGGCCGTCCTCTATTGTCCCAAAAGAATACTATGACTCGGTGTATATGGCTGATTTTGAGGGACATAAGCTTCCCATTGCAGGTAAGTATGTAGAGCTTATGACCCACTATTACGGTGATAGCTGGGATATACTTCCTGAGAATAAAAAGCAACATTCACAAATGTCAAAAACAGACTTAAAATGTAAGGACTATTTTGACGATTACAGCAGATTTATAAATAAAGACACTTTGTTAAAAGACAGACAAAAATTTAAAAACGTTGCTGTAAAAGAAGGCTATCTTGTATTTGAACACCTTAATAATGTATATAAAAAGGTGGGAGATTGCGTAGTATTAAAAATCAAAAGGCAGCTTGCAAAACTAGGCATATCAATCAATGACTTGTTAGTTCCTGACGATAAAATAAAGTTAAATCAGCTTGATGAGCTTTTTTCTGAATACTATAAAAAACAGCTTAATTCAAGTGTACGTTATTGGGAAATACTTTTTGATATTGA
>CAYRTG010000003.1:21728-39623 GCA_964427365.1 uncultured Ruminococcus sp.
GTTAAGGATGAAAAAGATATTGCAAATGCAGAAACTTTGGCAAATGATTTGTTGACAGAATATCCAAATAATGATAAGTGCATAAAGGCTTTAGGTGATATTGCGTATTTACGTAAAAACTACGAAGAAGCGGGAAAGCACTACGAGTGGGTTATGAAAAATTCCTTTAACGGAATGTTGCATTTAGATATAAAGAAAAAGAAGGAAACAATAAAATGACAGAAGTTCAGGAAAGAATGCTCCTGCTAATGGATGAAATAAAAGACATCTGTGTAAAAGAAAGCCTCCGATATGTTCTTGGAAAGAAAACCGCAGTAACGGCTTTTAAATTCGGCAAGTTTATTGACAATATGTCATCAGCAATATTATTTATGCCCCTTTCTGATATTTATAAGCTAAAAGCATATATAGATAAAAACTGTGCTGACAGCAGAATAATTGAATGTTGGGATAATAATGCAGAACTGAAGCGGATGAAATTCCGCTATGTAGATAAAGGCTCCTTATTATATGACGGACAAAATGTTGAACATGTTAAGTGTTTGGGCATTAATGTACTTATTTTACCTATAATGGAAAAGAAGGTATCAAAAAAGGTTAAAGGCTGTGAGAATTATATTATAGCTCTTAATAATAACAATAATCCAAGACTTTTAAAGATTATTGCTAAAGAGATATACTATAAAATATTTAGTTTTTCCTTTATGTCAAAGCTTTTTCACACCAATATCGTTAAAAATCCAAACGAGGTAGGAATACATTACGGAGCTTTAAAAAGCATTACAAAAAGCAAGGAAGCAATTATTAAATATATTAAGGATAATCTAACTCTTAAAGATAACGAAAAACCATCGCATTATTGGTTGCGTAACCCAAAGGGATATATGATTGACTGCCCAATGGATTTGTTTGATAATACTCAGGAAGTAGAGCTTGAAGGTCACAAATACCTAATATATGCAAAAGCCGAAGAATATTTCAAAGGCTTTTACGGAGGAAAACTTGGGGGAGATATTAACCTTCAAAATGCCGGGCAAGACGACTGTGACGATATTATAGATTGCCCTGACAGAATTACTCTTATAGTTGAATGTGATTTACCATATGATGAGTACCTTGATTATATTAAGGAGAAGGGGCCTTCAATATCAGAAATCGCTGACAATAAGAAAAAATATAACGATTTTATGAGTAAATACTATATTCCTATGGAAAAAAAATATATGAAGAAATATTATGAAATCAAGCGTTGTGTTGAAAGAATTGATGTATGGTCAAGATTAAAGTCTAAACGTGGGGAATTAAAAGAAGCATACGATAAAAAGGATATTTCCAAACTTGAAGTGCTTTTGAAGGAATATTTGAAAAAAACAGATTTTTATTTAAATAAAGGTGTAGCTTTTTATATTGATGATGAGATTTTCAAATATGCAAGGCTTGTTTGGGAAAGCGAAAATCGACCGATTCGTAAAAAAGCTGACGGTCAGGTTATTACCTTTGCAGATAATATTTATAATAGAGTTCCCGAATTGTACAAAAATGAAACTGTTGACCAATATTTTGAGACAAGAAACAATTCATAGATCGGTTTACTGTGTATTTTTTGCACATTGCAAACTTTATCAGGGCGAGCATAGCTTGTCCTGATTTTTTCTTTCTATATCTTTATATCTTTTTTCTCATGTAGTTTACATTTTAATTTTGCTATGATATACTAAATATGTAAAATGTATGTAAAGTGGGTTTACTATGAAAAATAAAATTTCACGTTTTAAAGCAAGAGAACAAGGCTTTTTTTTAATATTTGAAAGATTATTCAATGAAGGTGAATTGGAAGATATTATTCAAGGTGCTGAAGAAAGCAGAGATTTGATTTTTGACAGCTATGCAAAGGAACTGGCTCTTGGAGTTGAAAAGAATATTTCAAATCTTGACGAAGTAATTGAAGCTCATCTTAAAAAAGGCTGGACTATAAGACGTATCTCAAAGCCAAGCCTTGCAATTTTAAGACTTGCCCTGTACGAAATTATGTATGTAGATTCAGTACCTGCAAGCGTAGCAATCAACGAAGCTGTGGAGATTGCTAAAAGATATACAATTGATGAAAGTAAATTCGTCAATGGCGTATTAGGCGCAATTTCAAAGGAAATGTAATATGTGTTTGTACTTAGGAATTGATACAAGTAATTACACCACATCTGTAGCATTATATTCTGAGAATGGGGAGTTTTCTCATTGTCGTAAATTGTTGCCTGTAAAGGAAAATACCTGTGGTTTGAGACAAAGCGACGCTGTATTTCACCATACGCAACAGCTCTATTCTCTATATATGGATCTTGTAAAAAACATAAACTGTAAAAAAATCAAGGCAGTAGGTGTTTCTTCAAGGCCGCGACCGGTTGAAGGCTCCTATATGCCTTGCTTTACTGTGGGACTAAATACTGCAAAAATCATTGCAGCAACCTTGGGTGTTTCATTATATGAATTTTCACATCAAGAAGGACATATTTCCGCTGCTATATTAAGTTCCAATCACAAGGAATTATTTAATGAAAAATTTATTGCTTTTCACATAAGCGGCGGTACAACTGAAGCTGTGCTGTCCACCCCATTTGATTATGGTTTTAACCTTGAAATTGCAGCAAAAACCTTGGATTTAAATGCAGGGCAGGTAATAGACAGAGTAGGAGTAATGCTGGGTTTAAGTTTTCCTTGCGGAAAGCAGTTGGAATGGCTTGCGTTAAACTATAACGGGAAAATCAGTATAAAACCAACTCTTAAGGATACAAACTGTTGCCTTAGCGGACTTGAGAATATATGCAAAAAAATGTTTGATAGTGGTGACAGTAAAGAAAAAATTGCTTACTATTGTATTGAATATATTGAAGCTGTTGTATGCAAAATGACGGAAAAGCTTATTGAAAAATACGGCAAAATTCCTTTTATTTACGCAGGAGGAGTTATGTCAAATTCAATTATCAGAAATACTATAGAAACAAATTATAACGGAATATTTGCAAATCAACAGCTATCCTCAGACAATGCAGTGGGAATAGCATACCTTGCATATAGAAAGGCGCAAAATGATAAATTATGATTTTAAAAATCCACGTATAATTTCTGTGTCACAATTAAATTATTACGTTAAATCACTATTGGATAATGATGCTCGTCTTAGCTGTGTTTTTTTAACAGGAGAAATCAGCAATCTTACAGATCACTATAAAAGCGGACATATTTACTTTAGCCTTAAAGATAAAAATGCTGTCATAAAGTCGGTAATGTTTGCAGGCAATGCAAGGAACCTACGTTTTAAGCCGGAGGAGGGCATGAAGGTAATAGCAAGAGGCAGAGTATCTATTTATGAGCCTACAGGAAATTATCAGTTTTACGCAGAGGATATGCAGCCTGACGGAATAGGTGCATTGACCTTAGCTTTTGAACAGCTTAAAAAACAGCTGCAGGAAAAAGGCTTGTTTGATAATACACATAAAAAACCTATACCTAAATTTCCAAAAACGATAGGAGTTATAACATCACCTACAGGAGCTGCTTTTCAGGATATAAGGAATATACTGAACAGACGTTTTCCTGCAACAGATATTATACTATATCCTGTTTTGGTACAGGGCTCTGAAGCACCTAAGCAGCTTGCTAATGCTGTCAATACTTTTAATGAGTATGATTGTGTCGACCTTATTATAATCGGCAGAGGCGGCGGCTCAATTGAAGATTTGTGGGCGTTTAACAGTGAGGAACTTGCTTATGCAATTTATGCATGCAATATCCCGGTAATATCTGCAGTGGGACATGAGACTGACTTTACAATATGTGACTTTGTATCAGACTTACGTGCTCCTACACCATCTGCTGCTGCTGAATTAGCAGTGCCTGACAGAAAGGAACTGCTATCCTATTACCAATCACAGCAACAGTATATTTCATCTATTCTTGAAAATAAAATTTCCAACTATAAACGTCAGTTGTCAGAGTTTAAACTTGTTATTAATAATAACTCGCCGGAAAAGCGTTGCGGGAATTACTATCAAAAGCTTACAAAACAGGAAAATTTCATAAAGAATTATGCTAACAACATACTTACAGTGACTACAAAAACAATAAATAGCCTAGGCTCAAAACTTGAAGCGTTAAATCCTGTTTCAGTATTGCAAAGAGGTTATTCTGTAGCACAAAATAAAGATAAAATAATAACTTCTGTAAAAGAAGTAAAAAATAACGATATATTAAAAATCACATTTAAAGACGGCAGTATAAATACAAAGGTACAGGAACTGAGATAAATGGCTTTTACACATTTACACGTCCACAGTGAGTATAGCTTGCTGGACGGCGCTTGCAGAATTAAAGATTTACCAAAGGCGGCAAAGAAAATGGGACAAACCGCCCTCGCTATAACAGACCACGGCGCCATGTACGGCGTTGTAGATTTTTACCGTGCTTGTAAAAAAGAGGGGATAAAGCCTATAATCGGTTGCGAGGTATATGTTGCACCTAGAACAAGATTTGACAAAACCTTTGATTTAGATAAGGATTATTACCATATGGTGCTTTTGTGTGAAAATAACACAGGATACCAAAATCTTATTAAGATTGTATCTTTGGGATTTACCGAAGGTTTTTATAACAAGCCGCGTATAGATGACAACCTGTTAGAAAAGTACAATAAAGGGCTGATTTGCCTTTCAGCTTGCCTTTCAGGTGAAATACCCAAAAAACTTCTAAGAAATGATTATAATAAAGCAAAAGAAAAGGCTTTGTACTATCAGAATATATTTGGCAAGGATAATTTTTTTATTGAACTGCAAAATCACGGTATTGAGGAACAGCAGAGAATTAATCCTAATTTAATTAAAATTGCTAATGAAATCAATGCACCGTTGGTGGTGACTAACGATTCTCACTATATTAATAAAAGCGACTCTCAAACTCATAGTATTTTACTGTGTATTCAGACAAATAAAACCATAAATGATGAAAATCCAATGGAATTTAAAACTGATGAGTTTTATTTAAAATCTGAAGAGGAAATGCGTAGTCTATTTCCTGATATTCCACAAGCTTTTGACAATACTCAGCTAATTGCCGACAGGTGTAATGTAGAGTTTGAGTTTGGAGTAAGAAAGCTTCCTCATTTTGACTTGCCTGATGGAGTAGATCATTACGAGTATTTTAAAAATCAATGCTATAAAGGACTAAAAAAGCATTACAAAAATCCTGATAATTCACTTATTGACCGTCTGGAATATGAACTTTCAACAATTAATAAAATGGGATTCGTCGACTATTATCTTATAGTTAACGATTTCGTGCAGTATGCCAAAAGTCAGGATATTCCCGTAGGTCCCGGCAGAGGTTCGGGTGCAGGATCCTTGTGTGCTTATTGTATTGGAATAACAGACGTTGATCCGATTAAGTACAATCTTTTATTTGAAAGATTTTTAAATCCTGAACGTGTAAGTATGCCAGATTTTGATATAGACTTCTGCAAGGATAGGCGTTCTGAGGTAATAGATTATGTAATCAGAAAATACGGAGCAGACCATGTTGCTCAGATTATTGCCTTTGGTACAATGGCGGCAAGAGGTTCAATTCGTGATGTAGGCAGGGCTTTGGCTGTACCGTACAATGTAGTAGATCAAGTTGCAAAATTAGTACCGATGGAAATTGGTATGACAATTAAAAAAGCCTTGTCAATTCAGTCCTCAGAGCTTAAAAAGCGTTATGACAGCGATCGGGAAATAAAAAACCTTCTTGACGTAGCAATGTCGATTGAAGGTATGCCAAGACATGCCACAACCCATGCCGCAGGAGTAGTAATTACAGAACAACCTGTATCTGATTATGTACCCCTTGCAAGTAATGACGGGAATATTGTAACAGAATTTACAATGACAACCTTAGAGGAACTTGGACTTCTGAAAATGGATTTCCTGGGACTTCGTAATTTAACGGTAATTAACGATACTGTTAAAATGATACACCAAAAAGAACCTGATTTCTTATTAGACAATATTGACGAATCTGACAATGCCGTTTTCAAAATGATGTCCTCAGGCAACAGTGAGGGAGTATTCCAGTTTGAATCACAGGGTATGAAAAATGTCCTTACTCAGCTCAGACCTGAAAGTCTTGAAGATTTAATTGCAGTAATTTCCTTATATCGGCCTGGACCTATGGATAGTATTCCGACTTATATTGATTGCAGGCATAATCCAAGTCATATTCGATATAAGCATCCTCTTTTAAAGGATATACTTGAAGTAACCTATGGATGTATTGTGTATCAGGAACAGGTAATGCAAATTCTTAGAACACTTGCAGGTTACTCCTTGGGACGAGCAGATATAGTTCGCAGAGCTATGAGCAAAAAGAAGCACGACGTTATGGAAAAAGAACGTAATGTGTTTATTAACGGCTTAACAGATGATAATGGCATAGTTATAGTGGAAGGCTGCTTAAGACGTGGTGTAGATGAGAAAACAGCCATTTCTATATATGATGAAATGGAAAGCTTTGCTTCCTATGCTTTCAACAAATCCCACGCAACAGCCTATGCTAAGGTTTCCTATCAGACGGCTTGGCTAAAATGCCACTATCCGATGGAATATATGGCAGCACTAATGTCCAGCGTTCTTGATAATCAAAATAAACTTTCAGCATATATAGCAGAGTGCCATTCTCTTGGAATACAGATTTTGCCTCCAAGTGTAAATCATAGTTATTATCAGTTTACAGTATCGGGGAATAATATAAGATACGGACTTCTTGCTATAAAAAATCTTGGTAAAAGTTTCATTGATTCAATAATCAAAGAAAGAGAAAAAGGTGAATTTACAAGCTTTTACAATTTTTGTAAGCGTTTGTACGGACAAGGAATGAACAGCAAAGCTGTAGAAAGCCTTATAAAGTGCGGAGCATTAGATAATTTGGGAGCTAACCGAAGACAAATGTTTGCTGTTATGAAATCCGTATTGAACGATTTAGAATTTGATAATAAGAAAAATGTACAAGGACAAATGTCATTTTTTGATTTTGGCAATAGCAGTAATGCACTAAGTTCCGAGCCTGAAATACCTGACCTTGAAGAATATTCCAAATCCGAGCTTTTGTTTATGGAAAATGAAGTAGCAGGTATGTATTTAAGCGGTCACCCGATTAGTGAATATGACGACTATATAAATGCTGTAAAAGCCGATAAAATAGGTGAGATAATTCGTCCTGAACAAAGTATATACAAAGACAGACAACAGGTTTGTTTAGTATGTATTGTATCTAAAATCAAAAATCAAACTACAAAGAATAATCAGATGATGGCATTTGTACAGGTTGAGGACAGATATGGCTCTATTGAAGTGATAGTATTTCCTGATGCTTATTCAAAATACGGTGCTTTATTAGGACGAAGCAATGCTGTTGAAATTCACGGTACTATTTCGTTAAAAGAAGATGAGGAACCTAAGATTATATGTAATCAGATTTATAAAATTCCTGATGACAGAAAGCCAAGAAAAAATGTTGTAAATTATGAACCTGAAAATAACAGTAAGAAAAATATTAGGAATAAACCACTAAAGCTGTTTATAAGAATTGATAATCTTAATACTGAATTATATAAAAAGGCTGTACGCATTCTTAATATTTTTGAAGGAGGCACTCCCGTAGTTTTTTATCTTACGGATACACAAAAACGTCTCATTGCACCTAACACTATGTGGGTAAGCCTTAATGATGTTATGATTGATGAACTTAAATATCAGTTGGGAAATGACAATGTTGTTATTTGTTAGCATTTTACACAAAAAATATTGACATTATAAAAATATTATTATATAATATATTTTGTAAATTAATTTAGCACATAAAAGTGCTAAAACGAGGAGGAAAAATTAATGAAAAAAATTATTGCATTGTTACTTACGGTATTAATGATTGCTTCAGCAACAGTATTCACAGGCTGTTCAAGCTCAAATGAAGACAAGGTTTACACAATTGGTATCTGCCAGTTAGTAACTCATGAGGCATTAGACGCTGCAACAGAGGGATTTAAAGAAGCAGTAATTGAAGGCTTAGGTGAAGATCACGTTGAGTTTATCGAGCAGAATGCCGCCGGTGAAAATAACACCTGTACAACAATTGTTAATGACTTTGTATCAAAGAACGTTGACCTTATTATGGCTAATGCAACAGGTGCTTTACAGGCTGCTGCGAATGCAACAGAAGAAATTCCTATTTTAGGTACATCAATTACAGAATACGGTGTTGCTCTTGAGATAGAAGATTTCTCCGGTACAGTAGGCGGCAACATTTCCGGAACATCAGACCTTGCGCCTCTTGAAGAGCAGGCTCAAATGATTATTGATTTAGTTCCGGACGCTAAAGAAGTTGGCGTACTTTACTGTTCAGCTGAACCAAACTCGGTTTATCAGGTAAAGGTTGTAAAGAAGTACTTAGAAGATAAGGACATCACAGTAAAAGAATTTAAGTTCTCTGCTTCATCAGACGTTGCGCAGGTTGCAGAAGCTGCTTCAGCTTGTGACGCTATTTACATTCCTACAGATAATACAGCAGCATCTTGCACGGAAACAATTAATAATGTAGTTCTTCCAACGAAAACACCTATCATTGCCGGCGAGGCAGGTATCTGTGAGGGTTGTGGTATAGCTACTCTTTCAATTAGTTACGAAGAGCTTGGAAAGAAGACCGGTGAAATGGCTGTAGATATCCTTAAAAACGGTAAAAATATTTCTGAAATGCCAATTGCTTATGATGAGAATCCGGTTAAAAAGTACAATTCAGACATATGCAAGAAGCTTGGTATTACACCACCTGAAGGCTACGAAAAATTAGATTAATATTAAATTATCATTTATTTAATATACTATATATATAAACTGTGCCCCTTCCAAACGGAAGTGGCACAGTTTTACACATTATCAGAAAGGAGATTTTTATGGAAATAATGGGATTGTTAAATGCAATGCCCGGTGCCATAGCTCAGGGTATGATATGGGGTATAATGGCAATTGGCGTGTATATTACATTTAAAATACTTGACTTGGCAGACCTTACAGTTGACGGTTCTATGGTAACAGGTATGGCCACTTGCGCAATGTTAATGGTTGCCGGTTGTAATGTATGGTTAGCAATGCTTATTGCTACATTAGCAGGAATGTTTGCAGGCTTAGTTACAGGTATTTTTCACACAGTAATGGGAATCCCTGCAATTTTGGCAGGTATTTTAACTCAGCTTATATTATGGTCGGTAAACCTAAAAATTATGGGAAAAGCTAATCAGGCTCTACCGGCCAGAACATTCGGGGTTATTGTTACTCAGCTTCGTAAATATGAGTCTCTAATTATAGTTGCAATTTTTTGTGCAGTGTTAATTGCATTGTTATATTGGCTTTTTGGCACAAAGTTCGGGGCAGGTGTAAGAGCTACGGGTTGTAATTTAAAAATGGCAAGAGCTCAGGGCATTAACACAAATATTAATATAATCTTCGGATTTGTGCTTTCTAATGGTATTGTAGCGCTTTCAGGTGCTATATTAGCACAGTATTCCGGTAAAGCTGATATCAATGACGGACGTGGAGCAATCGTAATCGGACTTGCTGCTGTAATTATTGGAGAAGCTATTGTTTCAAAGCTGCCGAGCAATTTTGTTATACATTTACTAGGTGTAGTAATCGGTGGAATTATTTACTACATAGTGTATCAGATTGTTATTTTCCTTGGATTGGATACAGATTTACTGAAGATGCTTTCAGCTTTGGTAGTTGCAATATTCCTTGCAATCCCAAATATAAAGAAGACATATTTTTCAAAGCCTGTTTTAAGTAAAAAGGAGGAAGCGTAAATGTTAGAAGTTAAAAATGTAACTAAAGTGTTTAACGCTGCCACAATTAATGAAAAGGTTGCTCTTAATGGAATTTCATTAACACTTAATGATGGTGACTTTGTAACAGTAATCGGTGGTAATGGTGCAGGTAAATCAACAATGCTAAATGCAATTGCAGGTTCTTTTCCGATAGATCAGGGCAATATTATAATTGATAATGATGATGTCACAAAAATTCCTGAATATAAGCGCGCTAAATTTATCGGCAGAGTATTTCAGGATCCTATGGTTGGCACAGCCGCAGATATGTGGATTGAAGAAAATATGGCTTTAGCTATGCGCAGAGGAAAAAGCAGAGGACTTTCATGGGCTATTAATAATGAAAGCCGAAAAATGTTCAAAGAAATGTTGGTTAAGCTTGATTTAGGACTGGAAAACAGATTATCAACTAAGGTTGGGCTTTTGTCGGGAGGTCAGCGTCAGGCGCTGACATTGCTTATGGCATCAATGAACAGCCCGAAGATACTGCTTCTTGATGAACATACAGCAGCACTTGATCCTAAAACCGCTGCAAAAGTTCTTGAAATTACAAATTATATTGTTGATAACAATAAACTTACAACTCTAATGATTACCCACAACATGGCTGACGCAATTAGAATCGGAAATCGTTTGATTATGATGCACGAGGGCAAGATTATTCTTGATATTCATGGTGAGGAAAAGAAAAATCTGACTGTTGAAAACCTCTTGGAAAAATTTCAGGACGTTGCCGGGGAAAAACTTGAAAACGACAGAATGTTGCTTACTGAGAAATAGTAATTTCATATTCAATAAATTTTTGGGGACTGCTTTTGCGGTCCTTCATTTATTTAAAGTATATAAATATTAGTAATTTACTTGCATAAAATATAGCTTATGTACAAATTTATTTTTTTGTAAGTCAAAAAAAGTCAAATTACACTTGATTTTTTACAAATATTGGCTATAATATAATTAGCACTCGAGAAACGAGAGTGCTAATTATAGGTTTATATATTATTAAGGAGGCATTATATATGAATATCAAACCTTTACTTGACCGAGTAGTATTAAAGGTTGAGGAAGCTGAGGAAAAGACCGTTGGAGGACTTATCCTTACTTCATCAGCACAGGAAAAGCCACAATTCGCTACGGTAACAGCAGTAGGACCCGGCGGAATAGTTGATGGTGAAAAAGTAGAAATGTACTTAAAAGTAGGCGATAAGGTTATCGCAAGTAAGTATGCAGGTACAGAAGTTAAGATTGATGGTGAAGAATACACAATTGTTCGTCAGTCAGATGTCCTTGCAACAGTTGAATAAGCTTATTTAAAGCAAAATGCATTATATAATTGGAGGTAAAATACTATGGCTAAACAAATTGCATATGGCGAAGATGCTCGTAAGGCTCTTAAAGCCGGAATTGATCAGCTTGCTGATACAGTAAAAATCACATTAGGACCTAAGGGCAGAAATGTAGTGCTTGATAAAAAGTTCGGATCACCGCTAATTACAAATGACGGTGTTACTATCGCAAAGGAAATTGAGCTTGATGACCCACTTGAAAATATGGGAGCACAGCTTGTTAAGGAAGTTTCTATTAAAACAAACGATGTTGCCGGTGACGGTACAACAACAGCTACATTACTTGCACAAACTCTTATTACTGAGGGTATGAAGAATGTTACCGCCGGCGCAAACCCAATGATTCTTAAAAAAGGTATTTCAAATGCAGTTGATGTAGCGGTAAAATCACTTGCTGATAATAGTCAGCAGGTAACCGGCACAAAGGATATTGCAAGAGTTGCGACTGTTTCGTCATCTGACGAATTTATCGGTAACCTTATAGCTGAAGCAATGGATAAGGTTTCTACTGACGGAGTTATTACTGTTGAGGAGAGCAAAACAGCTGATACCTACAGCGAAGTAGTTGAAGGTATGATGTTTGACAGAGGCTACATTGCTCCATATATGGTAACAGATACAGAGAAAATGGTAGCTGAACTTGATGATCCTCTTATTCTTATTACAGATAAAAAAATCTCCTCAATTCAGGAACTTTTGCCAATTCTTGAACCTGTAGCTCAAAGCGGTAAAAAACTTCTCATTATAGCCGAAGACGTTGAGGGCGATGCTCTTACTAACCTAGTTTTAAATAAACTGCGCGGAACACTTAACAGCGTAGCAGTAAAAGCACCGGGCTTTGGTGACAGACGTAAGGAAATGCTTCAGGATATTGCTACATTAACCGGCGGTACTGTAATAACATCAGAGCTTGGCTTAGAGCTTAAGGATGTAACCTTAGACCAGCTTGGTACTGCACGTCAGGTAAAGATTGACAAAGAAAACACAATCATTGTTGACGGTGCGGGAGATCAGGCGGCCATCAAGGCAAGAGTTGGACAGATTCGTTCACAGATTGAAACTACAACATCTGATTTTGACAGAGAAAAACTACAGGAGCGTCTTGCTAAGTTAGCAGGCGGTGTAGCAGTAATTAAGGTAGGCGCTGCTACAGAAATTGAAATGAAAGAGAAAAAGCTTCGTATTGAAGATGCCCTTGCAGCTACAAAGGCAGCAGTTGAAGAGGGTATTGTTGCCGGTGGCGGTATTGCTCTTATGAATACAATTCCTGCTGTTCAGGCTTATTGTGAAACATTATCAGGTGACGAAAAGACAGGCGCATTAATTGTTCTTAAAGCCCTTGAGGCGCCGCTTCGTCAGATTGCTACCAACGCAGGTCTTGAAGGTTCGGTAATAGTTGAGAATATCAAGAAAGCTGATAAGGTTGGCTATGGTTATAATGCTCTTACAGAGCAGTACGGCGATATGGTAGAAGAAGGTATTGTTGATCCTACAAAGGTAACACGCTCTGCAATCCAGAATGCTTCTTCAGTGGCTGCTATGGTTCTTACAACAGAATCCCTTGTTGCTGATATTAAGGAACCGACTCCTGCTCCAGCACCACAGCCTGAAATGGGCGGTATGTACTAATTAATAGTAAATACCTAAAAAATAACATTTTTTTAAACTCCGCTTTTGAGCAATTCAAAGGCGGAGTTTTCTATTAATATTGGATTTTCTATTTTAAAATTATGTTCTAATTATCTTCTTTAGTTAATATATATAAAACAGCAATAAAACACAGCTACTGAAGGAGAGAAAAAATATGGAATTTAATCTTAAAAAATGTTCTATAGGCTCGGTATTTACAGATCTTGATACAATATCAGAACAACCAGTAGATATTGATTTCATTTTACCTGACTATTGTCCGGATATAGAAAAAATACTCCGTTGCAAAATGACACCTAAAATTTACAACAAAAATCTAAGCGGAGGACAATTGCAGATTGAGGGTACAACAATAGTCACAGTATTATATGTTGACGGACAGCATAATAATATAAGAGCCTGCGAACAATCTGTACCATTTAACGCAGTATTCCCAATCAAGGACGTTCCTGAAAGTTATATTGTGGAAGCATCAGTAAAGCCCGAATATGCAAACTGTCGTGCACTAAGTCCGCGAAGATTAACAATTCACGGAGCATTTTCACTATACGCAAAGGTGCTGTGTAAAAGTAATATTGACTTATATTCACCGGATGAAAACTGTAAGCTTGAGTGCAAAACTCAGGAATTAACCTGTACATCATTAACAGCCATTTGTCAGGAACAGTTTTCAGCAGGTGACGAAATATCTATCACTAACAAACCGCCTGTTGAAGTTGTCCTTGACTCTGATGTAAAAGCTACTATTACCGATTATAAAGTTATTCCCAATAAACTTATGCTTAACGGAGAACTGAGTGTTAAGCTTTTGTATCTGTCAAATGTTGAAACAGGGGAGCCCCAGCAGATTGACTATATAATCCCATTTTCACATATTCTAGATTGTGAAAACCTTAATGAAGATACAATATCCTGTCCTTATGTTGATGTAATGTCCTATGAAGTAAGGCTAAAATCAGATATGCTGTCTGAATCACCAATTGTTGATGTTGACGCAAAGCTGTCAATAACTGCACTGGGCTACAAAATCGAAAAAATTCCAATAGTAACAGATGCTTACAGCACAGAGCTTATAACTGAACTTAAGCAGTCAAGAACAACTGTAAATTCTGAAATAACCACCTTAAAAGACAGCTTTATTCAAAAGGAGGAAATTTCATTAGAGAACACAGATATATCATCTATTTGTGATGTAAGCTATGATTATACTCCACTAAGTCCTTTGATTACAGCAGAGGGGGTAACTCTTAATTCAAAGCTAAACATATGTATTATTGCATATGATGAGGAAAAAAATCCAATATATATTGAACGTTCAGTTGAGTTTTCAAATAATATTGAAACTGAAAAGCCTTTTAACTCTATTGATAAAATTACGGCAACAGTATCCAGCTTAAGCTATAGATTAGGCGACAATAATACAGTTGAAATTCGCTGTGAAATTCGGTACTGTATAACCCTCACAAATATGATAATCTGCAATAATATTACTGCAGTAACAGCTGATGAAGGAAAAAAAATAAAGAAAAACACATGTGCATTAACTCTTTATTATGCAGAAAAAGGTGAACGCTTGTGGGATATTGCAAAAGAATACAGCACAGAGATGCAGAAACTAATTGATGAAAATTCACTTGAAAACAATGTTCTTGACAGCTCTAAAATGCTTTTAATTCCAACAGTATAAGGAGGATAAAAATGGAAGAAAGATCAGTATATAAGGATATATCCAGAAGAACAAACGGTGATGTTTATATAGGTGTTGTAGGTCCTGTAAGAACAGGTAAAAGTACGTTTATTAAACGCTTTATGGATACAATTGTACTTCCTAATATTAAGAACGAAGATATATACAACCGTACAGTTGATGAACTTCCTCAGTCATCAGGCGGCAGAACAATAATGACAACAGAGCCAAAGTTTATTCCTGAGGAGTCCATAGAGATTACTTTGTCTGATAAGGCTAACCTTAAGGTAAGAATGATAGACTGTGTAGGCTATATTGTAGACAGTGCAATAGGCTATCAGGAAGAAGACAGCCCACGAATGGTAAAAACCCCTTGGTATGATGAAGAAATTCCATTTGATAAAGCAGCAGAAATCGGCACTCAAAAGGTAATTACAGATCATAGTACAATAGGCTTAGTCGTCACAACAGATGGATCTATTGCCGATTTGCCAAGAGAAGACTATGTTAACGCAGAAAAGCGTGTAGTTGATGAGCTTAAGTCAATTAACAAGCCCTTTATAGTACTTTTAAACTCAATTAATCCAATGTCACAGGAAACTGTTGATCTTGCTAACGATTTAAGCTCTCAATATCAGGTTCCTGTTGTGCCTGTAAGCTGCCTTGAGCTGGATGAAAACGAAATTAAACGTATATTGGCTCAGCTGCTATTTGAATTTCCAATTAGAGAAATAAAGGTGGATATACCGCGATGGGTAGTTTCATTGCCTACAGACCACCCGGTTAAGTCAGAAATTTTTACATCGATTCAGACAGCAGCGTCAAAAATTGAAAAAATCAGACAGGTACAGGACACTCTAAATGAAATTTCAGGGTGCGAGTATATTGAATACAATAAGCTGACAAATTTAAACCTTGGAAAAGGTCAGGCAACAATTTCAGTTGCCATCACAGGCTCACTGTTTTATAAAGTACTTTCGGAACAAACAGGTCTTGAAATTACAGACGAATGTAGTCTTATGGATTGTATATCGGATTTATCCAAAAAGCAAAAAGAGTTTGATAAGATTGCAATGGCATATAAACAGGTTCAGGATACAGGCTATGGTATAGTAATGCCAACTATGGAAGAATTATCTCTTGAAGAACCTAAAATTATTAAGCAATCAGGTAAATACGGCATTAAACTTTGTGCCTCGGCACCGTCAATTCATATGATGAAAGTAAATACAAAAACTCAAGTTACACCTATTGTAGGTTCTGAACAGCAAAGTCAGGAGCTTGTAGAATACTTACTAAAAGAATTTGAAGAAAATCCGGTTAAAATATGGGAGTCAAATATATTTGGAAAAAGTGTTCATGAGCTTGTAAATGAGGGACTTCATAACAAGCTTTATCGTATGCCTTCCGATGCAAGAGCAAAAATAGGAGAAACCATTGAAAAAATCATAAATGACGGTTGTAACGGGTTAATCTGCATAATTTTATAAATTGACAAATTATCACAACATTTATTTTAAAAACTGTAAAAATTAACGAATTTGAAAATTTCTCTTTTTTTTCGTTGAAGTTTGCACCCATATAAAGTATAATTAATAAGAATAAAAAGCTAAATGTGGGGGTATGACTTTATGGATTTAGCAAGTAAATTTACTATATCCGCTTCAATGCTTCTTACCGGTTTTACAATAGTATTTGCAGTATTATTGTTTTTGATTTTTTTAATTTGGGCATATGGTAAGATTATTACAACAGCAATTAAAAAAACAGATGAAAAAAAGGCTAAGAAGTTTGAAAAAGAAAAAGCCCAAAATGCCGAAACCGAAAAACAATTGGAAATTAAATCTACTCCTGCTGTAAAACCTGTAATAAACGAAGTTACAGATGAAGTTGTTTCAGTAATAACAGCAGCGGTTTATAGTATGTATGGTTCTACTGAAAAGGTCAAAATTAAAAGCATTAAGAAGTCCACATCCAGAAGTGCATGGGCTAATGCAGGTGTAATTAACAATACACGACCATTCTAATTTAACCTAATGTTTTAAAGAAAGGACCTTACATATGGAAATTATAAATCGATTTTTTGATGGCCTTATAGGTATCTTTACAGGTTCGGGATTATCTTCCCTTGATTGGCGCAACTACATAATGGTTTTAGTAGCTTGCTTCCTTTTATATCTTGCAATCAGAAAACAGTATGAGCCGCTTTTGCTACTACCAATTGCTTTTGGTATGCTTTTGGTAAATCTTTGTCCGGCAATTATGGGTACTCCGACAACTACCCTTATGACAGAAGCGGAATGTATTAAAAATAATGTTGATATAGCAGGGCATGCCGCTACTGTATTAGATGGTGTAAAGTATTATCATGTTAATGAAAACGGCGGTTTGTTTTATTATCTCTATCAGGGTGTTAAGCTCGGCATTTATCCACCGCTTATTTTTCTTGGTGTAGGTGCTATGACAGACTTTGGTCCTCTTATCGCTAACCCTAAGAGCTTTATTCTTGGCGCAGCAGCACAGATTGGTATTTTTATTACGTTTATCGGAGCAATCTTTTTGGGCTTTACAGATGCACAGGCAGGTGCTATTGGAATTATTGGTGGCGCAGACGGACCAACAGCTATCTTTGTAACAACAAAACTGGCTCCTGAGCTTCTTGGTTCTATAGCTATAGCAGCATATTCTTATATGGCTCTTGTACCGATTATTCAGCCTCCAATTATGCGTGCTTTAACTACTAAGAAAGAACGTGCAGTTGTAATGGAGCAGCTTCGCCCTGTTACAAAGCTTGAGAAGATTATTTTCCCGATTATTGTAGTAATTATCATTTCAATTTTACTTCCCGATGCCGCTCCGCTTGTAGGTATGCTTATGCTTGGTAACCTGTTTAAGGAGTGCGGTGTTTGTGAAAGACTTTGTAAAACGGCTCAGAATGAGCTTATGAATATTGTAACAATATTCCTTGGCACAACAGTTGGTGCTACAGCAAACGGTTCAACCTTCCTACAGCTTGATACAATTAAGATTATTGTGCTTGGACTTATCGCTTTTTGTGTAGGTTCAGCCTGTGGTGTACTTTTCGGTAAGCTTATGTATAAATTTACAGGAGGAAAGGTTAACCCGCTTATTGGTTCAGCAGGTGTATCAGCAGTACCAATGGCTGCACGTGTATCACAGCGTGTAGGTCAGGAAGAAAACCCGGGCAACTTTTTATTAATGCACGCTATGGGACCAAACGTTGCAGGTGTAATCGGTTCAGCAGTTGCAGCCGGCGTACTCCTTAACGTACTACAGTAATTTAAATAGCTTAA
>CAYRTG010000003.1:39723-53286 GCA_964427365.1 uncultured Ruminococcus sp.
ATTAGTTTTAAATACTAATCTTTTTGTTATGTTCAAACCAAACGTCCTTAACTTCAAAGGATTTACCATTTAAGTAATTTAGTTTTCCTGCATCATTACTAAAATTAAACAAAATTTTATGCGAATATAAAGCCTGCCATTTAAAGCCATTAATAAAAATTTTTTTATCTTTTCCATACTTGCTGTCACCAACTAATGGGTGACCGATAAATGCCATATGAGCCCTAATTTGATGAGTACGACCTGTCAATAAATGAATTTCAGCCAATGACATTTTACCGTTAAAATCAAGTACTTCATATTCTGTCTTAATGATTTTAGAATTTGGAACTTCCTTTTTAAAAACCTTAACGGTATTTGTCCTCTCATTTTTAATAAGATAATCAGTAAGCTTGCCTTTATTAATTTTAGGCTTTCCGCACAAAAGACAAAGATAATATTTTTCAATCTCTCTAGACTTCATTTTAGCGTTTAGAATTCTAAGACTTTCTGCATTTTTTGCAGCAATTACAATACCGCCTGTATTCCTGTCAATTCTGTTTACTAAGGCAGGGGAGAAGGCTGCTTCTTCATCAGGATTATATTCACCCTTGTCATATAAATAATGCTGTACTCTCATAACAAGGCAATCAAAGTGATAGTTTTTATCCTGATGTACAATAAGTCCCGGCTTTTTGTCAATAAGCATTATGTTGTCGTCCTCATAAATTATATTAAGAGAACTAGGCGCTTTTAAAAATTCGTAATTTCCCATTTTGCTTTCTTCAAAAAATTCATCCTTAATGTAAAATGTCAAAACATCACCGACTTTAAGAAAATCAGCCTTATCACATTTTTTTCCATTTAGTTTTATATATTTTTTTCGTATATATTTATACATTAAAGATGGCGGCATTGTTTTAAATTTCTTACTTAAGTATTTATCAACTCTCTGTCCGCTGTCATTTTCATTTACTGTAACGGTACGCATACAATCGCTTCCTTTTAGTAAATTATATCACATTTCAATTATTTGGCAATATAGATAATATTTTAATTTACGGGTGTATAATTTATTTTCTTACAGCATAATTACTAAAATTACCGGTTTAAATTTTATCATTTTATCAATAGAAAAATATATGAGTAATTGGTACAATTAAAAGTAATAATTTAAAGGAGGAATTTTCGTGAAAATTTCTAAAAGTTTAATCAGCATTATACTTTCAATTATGCTGATTATTACAACTTTCACCTGTTTTGGCATAACATATGCCGGTGCAAAAACAGGCGATGTGATTTACTTTGAAAAGCCGGATGATTGGGACAACGCAATATATTTATATTATTGGGATGCTTCCAGCGGTAATCCATCATGGCCCGGCGAGGCTATGACAAAGGTTAATGATAATATTTATAGCTATACCTGTAAAAATACTTTTTCAACATTCTTAATTGATGATAACGGTAAACATCAAACTGTTGATCTAAAACATTCCGGCGACGGCTATATTTGGAAAATTGGTACAACAACAACTACTAACGACTTCGGCAATAAGTGCTGGTCTGCAACTTCCGATAAGTATAACCCGGGACTATCTGTATCTGCAGATCCGGGCAGCAGTGATTTTATGTCAACAATAAATATAACACTGTATTGTACAAACGCAGTTTCTGCAACATATTCAATTAATGACGGAACACCTATTGAATTTACAGATAAATCTGTTATCACCTTAGGTGAAGAAGCTAAAAATATCGGTGATACAATTACCCTTTCACTGTCTGCAACTGACGGCACTGAAACAAAAACTGCCTCATATGTATATACAAAAACAGACTCACCTGTAGCTTCTTCAATTGTGTATTTTGATAATTCTAAATATAACTGGGAAGAAGTTTACCTTTATGCCTATGGTACAAAGGAAACAGCAAATTGGCCCGGTGAAAAAATGCAGATTGATAAAAACGGCTTGTATTATTTCACTTTTTCATCTGCGTTTTCAAATGAAAACATTATAGTCAATAATGGTAAAGATGAAGATGCTAAGGAGCAGTATCCTGAAAACGGCGGTCTTAATATAACTAAGGGACAGTGCAAGCTTTTAACATCTGATAATGAATGGGTTGACTATGGTACACCGGACAGTCAACCGTCAGGATTTGCATACACTGCAAGCAATACTGCTTTTGATACAGATGTTCTCAATGTAAAAATCGGTCTTAAAAATGCAGTAAAAGGTACTTATCAAATTGACGGCGGTACAGTATTTCCTTATACAGAAGAAACTACAGTAGCTGTAGGTAAAGGTTTAATAGGTAATAAAGATATTAATTTAACCTTAACTGCTACATCAGCCTCCGGTGTTACAACATCACAGACATTCATTTACAGAAAAACTTTTGAAAAGACAAATTCAAGCTTTGCTTCTGACTCGGATGGGCATACAACAGATTCAATCAATGGTAAGTATAACACAAACCCCAATATGCAGCTTGGTAAATTCAAAACTATATCTGTAGATGGCAATCCATCAGACTGGGACAGTTCTATGATTATTGCTCAAGGTGTTGCAAACGATGACCCACGCGTATATATGCCATCTTCAATGCACGAGCAGCCATGGGATGATTATGCTCTTTATGCTGCTTGGGATGATGAAAACCTATACTTTATGTGGGAAATGGCAAACACAACATATGTAGTTTCTCCATCTGATAACTTTGCTGCTTCAAAGGAATCAAGACCTTGGAGAAATTCAATTCCAATGTATCTTGCATTAAGCGTTAATCCTTCAATATCAGCTTCAGGTAAAGCTATAGGTACTGATGATAAAACAGGTGCAACATTTACAAATCCATATGTATGGGGCTGTGACGGTGGTACAGCTAAGGACGGTGGTATCAACTTCACAACTAATGTTGATACTCTTATTGCTTTTGACTCAAACAACTCAAATGGCGGCGATTCAATTTTTAAAGCAGATGTTCAGGATGATAACGGTGATTGGCTCTTTAATTATGATACCGCTATTCCGATTGGTGTAACATCCTATGAAAAACAGGATAACAGAAACGGTTTCAAAATAGCTTTTGATTTTGGAACTCTAAGTGATAGCATTATTGGTGTAAAAGAGTCTAAGGGCTCAAATAAAATCGGTGAAACCTTTAAATCAAGCTCTAACTGGGTTAATTTTAAAGATTTTGGCTACGAGGATGAGCATGGCTTTATTTACGAGGTTGCTGTTCCATATAATACATTAGGTATTGATAAGGAATATATAGAAAATAAAGGTATTGGTGTAATGCAGATTCTTACATACGGTACATCAGGTATGGACTGTTTACCATATGACGCTACAATGCAGGACAACGCTAATGTTGAATATAGCTATGATCCATCAACTTCTCATGAAAAGGAAGACGTTGATAATATTACGGTTCCGCTCGCTCGAGTAGGCGCACTCCTTGAGGATACTGTAATTAATGAAGCTCCGTTTGAAGTGAACTTCGGTGCAGATAAATCAGCAACACAGGGTGTTGGTACCGATATTACTCTTAAAGCTCAGGGATATAACGGTAGCGGAGATTATTCATATAGTTTCACAATTGACGGTGTTTCAGTTCAGAATGGTACTGCTGATACATACGTTTGGAAACCTCTTGAAAAGAAAACCTATGAAATAGCTGTTGTTGTAACAGATAATAAAACAAACAAGACTGCAACAGCTATGACCGATTATGATATAGGTGATGAGCCAATTGTTATAGATACAACACCTCTGCCAACAAATCCAATCGTAAACCCGACAAGTCCTACTTCTTCAACAACAGAGGCAATCACTGAGGCAACCACAGAGTCATCTGAAACAAGAAAAACAACAGTTTCAGTTCCTGCAAGCAAGACAATCTATGTTAAGAAAACATATACTATTAATCCTGTGGTAAAGTACGGAAAGGGTACAACAACATTTAAAACATCTGACAGTAAGGTAGCGTCTGTCAGCAAGTCCGGCAAAGTTACCGCCAAAAAACCGGGAAAGGCTACAATCACAGTTAATAATAACGGAGCAAAAGCAAAAATCAAAATTACTGTTAAAAAACCAATTGTAAAAGCAAATAAAACAACCCTTAAAGTAAAGTCTAAAACAAAAATTACAGTTAAACATTCTGTAGGAAAAATTAAGTATAAGGCTCTGAATAAAAAAGTAAAAGTTTCTAAAAAAGGTAAAGTAACAGCTTTAAAAGCAGGTAAGGGTAAAATTCAGGTAATTGCTTCAGGCTTAAAATTTGTAATCAAGATCAATATAAAATAATTCCATAAAAACACCTCTGAATTAAGCAGAGGTGTTTTTATATTAAATCTCCGCTGAAATTGTTGGAAAATAGTATGTTTTATAAGCGATTATGACTTATTATGTTATTTTATTTCCAATTAAGAAATATAAATTGTTTGGCTTATTATATAATTTATTTGTTTATGAAAATAATATATAGGAGGAAGAATATGCCAAGGGATTTAACACCTCAAAAAGTAATAAGTATGCTTTTACGTCATGTAAAGTTAATTCTTCTTATTGCTGTATTATCAACGCTTATAACTTATGGTTATTCAAAATTCTTTATTACACCAAGCTATTCTGCATCGGCTTTGATACTTATTCAAAACTATGATGAGGATTCAGCCATTCAAGAAACAACTAATTCTTACTATAATACCGGCAAAGTAAACGTAAGTGATATTTCTGCATCCGCAACCCTTGCAGGCAACTGCGTAGTGTTGTTTTCAAACTCGCCTGATATGACTGCACTTATGACCGGCGCTTCCGTTACAATTTCTCAGGAGGATGAGTCAAACTTTATAAGAATATCAGCAATTTCTTCAAATCCACAGCTTGCGGCTAATGTTGCAAATCAGCTTGCCGAGCAGGCACCGGTTTGCTTTGCAGATAAATTTACATATGGTAAGGTTGATACAATTCGAAGTGCATCTGCACCATCTTCACCATCAGCGCCAAATGTAAACCAAAACACAATATTTGGTTTTGTAGTTGGTTTGGTTTTAGGCGTCCTCCTTGCGTTCTTCCTTGAAATTATTGATACAACAATTAAGCCCGGTGATGATTTGGCTAAGATGTATAAACTACCTGTTTTTGCTGAAATTGTTGACTTTGAGAAAGAAGGCTAAGGTGATATTATGAAAATTAAATTACCAACTCATAGAATCAAAGAAGACAAAGCAACTAAAACGCCTAAGAAAAAGAATAATAAGAAGAATAAATCCGTATTAAGTGAAAAAAGTAAATTTGCAATTGTTGAAGCATATAAATCAGCTCGTACTAATATTATGTTTTCACTTTCTGCAACTGACAAAAAAGCTTTCGCTATTACTTCCTACTCAAAAGGTGACGGAAAAAGTACAGTTGCTGCTAACCTTGCAATTTCATTCTCAAAAATGGGCAAAAAGGTAATTCTTATAGATTGTGACTTTCGTCGTCCCAATATTCATAATATTCTTAAGCTTGATAACAGAGCAGGCTTTTCTAATATGATAGGCAAAATGGTTACATTTGATGAAATTGTACATAGAGATGTTCTTCCTTGTCTGGATGTACTTACGTCGGGTACAATTCCACCAAACCCGTCAGAACTTTTATGCTCTTCAGAAGTAAATAATTTGCTTGAACGACTTAACATAGAATATGACTACATTATCTTTGACACACCGCCGGTGGGTGTAGTTGCTGATACCTTGCTTCTTAAAGACTTTATAGCCGGTTATCTTCTTATTATACGTGAAAGAAAGACTACCCACGGCGATATTGAAAAGCTGCTTAATTCAATTAAAATTGCTGACGGTAAGGCACTTGGTTTTATTCGTGTCGGTGTTACCTATGAAGGTAAGCGCAATAAGCGAGGATATTACTATTATTATCAATATTATTAATATTCATTTTCTGTAATTCCGCTGTATAGTTACAGCGGAATTTGTTTTAATTTGCTAAATTAATGTAAATATGCAAGAAATAAAAAATGTAAATATGCAAGAAATTAAAAACGACTTGCATTTCCCTGCTAAATATTGTAAAATGAATTAGTTTGTTATATTGTTTTGAATTTTTTGTAATAGGAGTAATCAAAATGGATTATAAGAATTGTTCAGAAAATTTATTAGCAGAAGAAATGAAAGACCTCCGGCAACAGTTTGAAAAAATTAAAGCAAAAGGCCTTAATCTGAATATGGCAAGAGGCAAGCCTTCTCCTGAGCAGTTGGATCTTTCAATGGGAATGCTTGATGTTATTACATCCGAATCAGATTGTCATACTTTTTTAGGTACTGATTGCCGTAACTATGGTAATGTTGCAGGCATAGATGAATGTAAGCATCTTTTTGCAGATATGTTTGGAGTGGATTACAAAAGTGTGTTTGTAGGCGGTAACGCAAGTTTGACACTTATGTTTGATGCAATTTCCTGTTTTATGACAAAATCTCCCTATAAAGATACAAAGCCGTGGTATGAAGTTAAGGACAGAAAGTTTCTTTGTCCTGTTCCGGGTTATGACAGACATTTTGGAATCACAGGCTATTATGGCTTCGAGATGATACCGATACCAATGCTTGAAACCGGACCTGATATGGATATGGTAGAAGATCTTGTATCAAAAGATTCAAGCGTTAAAGGTATTTGGTGTGTTCCTAAATACAGCAATCCTACAGGCATTACCTATTCTGATGAAACAGTAAGGCGTTTTGCGGCTTTAAAGCCTGCTGCAAAGGATTTCCGTATTATGTGGGATAATGCTTATTGTATTCACGATGTAACCGATACACCTGATACTTTGCTTAATATAGTTGAAGAATGTAAAAAGACAGGAAATGAAGATTTACCAATTCTTTTTTGTTCAACTTCAAAAATTACTTTTTCCGGTTCAGGTGTTGCTGCACTTTCTGCATCACCTTTGAACTATAGCTTCTTACTGGATCGTTATCATTTTCAAACAATAAGCTATGATAAGATTAATATGCTCCGTCACGCAAGATTTTTCAAAGATTATGAAGGATTGCTTAATCATATGGAAAAGCATAAAGCAATTCTTAAACCAAAATTTCAGATTGTCGTTAATAAGCTTACAAATGAGCTGGGTGATAAAAATATTGCAAGTTGGACAAATCCAAATGGTGGTTATTTCATAAGTGTTGATGTTTTTCCCGGAACAGCAAAGAGGGTAGTGGAATTATGTAAAGAAGCCGGTGTAATTCTTACAGGCGCAGGTTCAACTTTCCCAAATGACAATGATCCGCAGGACAGCAATATCAGAATCGCACCCTCATTCCCAAATCTTCAGGAATTAGATGAAGCTATGGATATATTCTGTATTTGCACTAAACTTGCAGCATGCGAAAAGTTAATTGAGAAATAATTGTTTTATAGAAAAATTTTGTTTTTATTTGTAAAAAATGTTGTTAAATCTCTTATAAATTATTGACTTTTTATTTAAAAAACTATATAATAACTCTGTTACGTCTGTGCATAGCATTCGTAGCAGAGTTTTCTGTTATATGTACAGATTTTATTTTTAATTTGGAGGTCCCATGGCATGAAAAGAATTCCAAAGCCGGTGTTTTTCATTGTTGCTATTTTGATTCTTCTGTTTTCATACACAGCCGTGTTTGGTGCGTCTTACTATGTAGGCGATAATAAACAGACGGTAATCAAAGGCATGAGTGATATACGCTGGGGTACTGACATCAGGGGCGGTGTTGAAGCAACATTTCTGCCGGCTGATGATTACAAAGCAACAGATGCAGAACTTGATTCTGCAAAGGCAATTATTGAGTTACGTATGATATCATCAGGTATTACTGATTATGAGCTATATGCGGATTACAACACAGATCGTATTATTGTTCGTTTTCCTTGGAAAGCAGATGAAAAGGATTATGATGTAGAAGCTGCTATTGAAGAAATCAGTTCTACTGCTTTATTAACATTCAGACCCGGTAATGAGTATGAAAATACATCAATTGGTTCAGATGGTAACTATGTTTATCAGACTCCTAAGGGAGACACTGAAACTATACTTATGGATGGCTCAGCTGTTGAAGATGCTTATCCGGCAATTGACCAAAGCACAGGCTCTAACGGTGAAAACGTAGTATCACTTAAGTTAAATGCTGAGGGTACAAAGAAGTTTGCTGAAATTACAAAAGAGTATAAGGGCGAGGTAGTATCTATTTGGATGGATGATATTATGCTTTCTGCTCCTACAATTCAAGATGAAATTACCGGTGGTGAAGCTCAAATTTCAGGTGATTTTACAGCCCAGTCAGCCAGTGAACTTGCCGAAAAGATTAAAGCCGGTGCATTACCTTTTAAGTTAGAAACAGATTCATACGGTTCCGTTTCGGCTTCACTTGGAGAAAACTCACTTATAGCTATGGCTTATGCCGGTATTATAGCTGTTATTCTTATTTCTTTATTTATGATTATTATGTACCGCTTACCCGGTATTATTGCAGTAATTGCTTTACTCGGTCAGATGGGTATTACAATTGCGGCAATTTCCGGTTATTTTCCGGTATTCTCATCATTCACAATGACGCTTCCGGGCATTGCCGGTCTTATCCTTTCAGTTGGTATGGGTGTTGATGCAAACGTAATTACATCTGAGCGAATCATTGAAGAAATGAGAACAGGTCGTACCCTTGACGGCGCACTTGATCGCGGTACAAAGAGTTCCCTTACTGCTATCATTGACGGTAATATGACCATTGTAATCGTTGCTATTATCCTTCTTCTTGTATTTGGTCCGTCTAACATCCTTTCATTTATCTTTGGACAATCTACTACAGGTACAATTTACTCATTCGGTTACACACTTCTAGTTGGTGTAATTTCCAACTTTATTATGGGCGTAGGTCTCAGCCGTGTAATGGTTCGTTCAGTTGCCGGCTTTAAATGGGCTCGTCATAAATGGCTGTTTGGAGGTGTAAAAGATGGCAAATAATCTAACTAAACAGACATATGAAGAGAAACTTATGGTAAGAGGTAAGAAACCCATTGATTTTATTTCTTACAAAAAAATATTTTTTGGTATTTCTCTTGCTATTATCTTTATCGGTATTATCTGTAATTTTATTTTCGGCACTACCCTTGATATCCAGTTTACCGGTGGTTCTATGGTTAAATATAACTATTCAGGGGACATTGATGAAAATGCACTCAAAAGTTTAATTCAGGAGAAAACCCCTGATGACGTAGTTACATTTTCAAGTTCTCGTGACCTTGTAAACGGTTTAAATAAAATTACCGTTCAGTTCTCCGGTAATGATACTATAACAACTGATTTACAGAAAGATATTACAAAAAGTGTTCAGAAAAAATTCCCTGAAAATGATATTTCACTTGAAGAGTCAAGCTCTGTTGACGCAACTATGGGCTTTAGTTTTCTGCTTAAGTGTTTATCAGCTGTTGCATTAGCAAGTATTCTTATGGTACTCTATGTAGCACTCCGTTTCAAGAAAATCGGAGGTTTTTCTGCCGGTATGTTCGGCGTGGTTGCACTTCTTCATGATATTGCAATTATCTATTTCTTCTATGTTATATTCAGAATGCCAATCGACTCAAGCTTTATTGCCGTAGCGCTTATGATTCTTGGTTATTCGCTTAATGATACAGTTGTAGTTTATGACCGTGTACGTGAGGAGCGTAAGCGTCTTGGTGTAAAGGCTGACATTGCTGATGTATTTAATATTGCAGCAACAAAGGTTATACGACGTACAATCATTACATCAATTACTACAATACTTGCTGTACTAATAGTTTACATTGTAGCTTTTGTTTATAACCTTGATTCTGTTAAGGCATTTGCTTTACCTATGATTATCGGTCTTATTTCAGGTTGCTATTCTTCAATCTGTATTGCAGGTCCTCTTTGGGTTATGTGGCAGAAGAGAAATAAAAAGAAAAAATAATTTAATTTTGTTTTTTAGGGCGTGCAATTGTTTTTGCACGCTCTGTTTTTATGAAGCTTTATTTAAATATCACAATATATTTTGAAGTTTAGGAATTTCTTCTTTGCTTATAGATTTAAGTTGTTTTTTAATTTTCACCAATGTTGAATAATAGTCGCTTTTCTGATTATGCTTAAGATATTCACTTAAAGTAATAATATTCTCGTTTATCGAATCTAGCTCTTTGTGATTATAGTAGCAGTAAAGTATATTATCGCTTTTATCTTCAAAATTTTTTGCGATTGTATTACATTTCTTAACTGCTGATTTTATATTACCATTATCAATATTTTTATTAATAGATTCTAAGCCTGATATGCAGTCGTTAACTGTATTTTTAACAGTAAACATTTCAATAAAACCTATTGTCAAAGAAATAATTATTAAAGCAATAGCAACATACATTCTTCTCATTTAATTCTTCCTTATAATTTTATAGCTTCCGCTGCGATTCATTGTCATAATAAATATATCCTTGATTGATAATTTGTTTTTATTGATTATATTCATAATTTTATCTTCATTTGTTTCACAAAGCTTTATGGAGTTACTAAGAATTTTACCATCATTTATGATAACAACTTCAATTCCTGTATCTTCAATATATATATTCATATCTCCGGCAGTGGGCTGACGTTTATCGGGCTTTGCTAATACGCTTATCTTTCCGTTAGTTTCGGCAATACAATACTGAACATCATTTATGGAAAAAACGCCTTGTTGTCTTAATTGCACACATAAATCCTCGGTTGTAAGACGCAGACTGCGCATTTTATCCTGTAAAATCTCACCGTCTTTAATTACCATTACAGGATTTCCACACATAACTTTTCTGAATTTGTTCCATTTAAGCATACCGGCACTTGCTAAAATTTCACAGCCTACAAGTATTAATGTGGGAACAATTCCTGAGGTTAAAGGAATGGAAGTGCTTTCCATTGGTATTGATGCTATTTCTGCTATAACTAAAGTAATAACAAGTTCAGAAGCCTGCATTTCGCTTATTTGTCTTTTGCCCATCACTCTTACAGCAAATACTATAAAAAAATATAGTATAATTGTTCTGATAATAGTAACTATCATTTAATCACCATAATTAATGTTGACGGTTTCTCAAAATTAATACACTTGATTTTGAATAAACTTATGTTTTAGGTGTAAATTATTATTGGTGATTTTATGTATAAAAACCTGAAAGAAAATGTTATTGAGTTAAAAAGGCTTACAGGAGATTCTGTGGATTTTACAGTTCGAACATTTCGCCTTAAGAATAAAATTAAAAGCCAGTGTGCAATTTTTACTACAGAGGGAATGAGCAATAAAGAAACTCTTGCTATTTCCGTAATCAACCCTGTATTGCATTGTGAATATAATGATAAGACCGGTAACGATTTGTTTAACTATATATTTGATTATGTTTTATCGGCTAGCGAAATATTGGTTGTTAATTCCTTTGAAGAAGTATTATCCTTTTCAATGTCTGGATTTGCAGTGTTTGCAGTTGACGGTTGCAGTAAAATGCTTGCTATTGGTGTGCAAGGCTTTTCTTTCAGAAGTGTATCAGAACCTGAAAGCGAAGTTGTGCAAAGAGGTAGCAGGGAGGGGTTTACCGAAGCATTAAGAATCAATATGACTCTTATCAGAAGACGAATGAAAAGTCCTGAATTAATTTTTGATTCTTTGACTATAGGTACAAAGTCCAATACACAGGTTGCATTGTGCTACATTAAGGGCAAGGCAACAGACTCTTCTGTAACAGAACTACGCAACAGGCTAAATAACTGTGATTTAAAAACTTTACTGGGAAGCGGTTATCTTGTTCCTTATCTAGAAGACAGCGGTAAAAATGAAGTGTTTACAGGAGTAGGAATAACGGAAAGACCTGATACTTTGTGCGGAAAGCTACTAGAGGGAAGAATAGGAATAATTATTGATGGTACGCCGTCTGTACTTATTATGCCACATTTATTTGTAGAAAATTTTCAATCTGTTGATGATTATTCAAACAGACCTTATTTTGCTACATTTATCCGTTTATTGAAATACTTTTCTTATATGATATCTGTTTTAGTACCGGGAATATATATAGCTTTTATAAATTTTCACACAGAATATTTTCCGGAACAACTTTTTAAAAATATACAAAAATCAATATCAGATACACCGTTGCCATTAATTTTGGAGATATTAGTGATTAATTTTCTATATGAAATAATGAGAGAGGCCGGTCTGCGGCTTCCAAAAGCTTTAGGACACGCAGTAAGTATAGTCGGAGCATTAGTAATAGGAGATTGTGCTATAAGTGCAGGTATAATAAGCGCTCCCTCATTAATTGTGGTAGCCATAGCGGCAATATGTAGTTATGTTATACCTGACTTATATCCTCAAATTACCGTTTTGCGTTTAACCTTTATATTAGCCGGTGGAATTATGGGCTTGTGGGGAATTGTTTTGCTTTCAACAATCGTTATAATTTTTATGTGTTCAAAATCCACTTTAGGCGTAGCATATATGTCACCATTAAGCCCATTTTCAAAGAAAAGCATGCGAGATGTATTTGTGCGAGTGGGCTGGAAAAAGCTGTCACAATATACTACAAATGTTCAAAAGCTAAAAGGTGGAAGTATATATGAAAAATAACTGTATAAGCTCGCTGCAATTCTACTTTTCAATGTTTTTGTCAGTTATAGTATCAATATTGTTTATTAGGCCTGAGACATCTTTATATAGCATAATTTTAGTATTTTTATCATCAGCTATAAATCTTTTGGTATTTATTATGTATAAAGGCAGTCCAAGTTTAATTTTGAAGTTTGTTTTATATATTTATTTCATAACTATTTGTGTAGATGTAGTTACGAAATTATCCAAATATATGCATATAATATTGGATTCGGGTCCCTATTGGGCTATAATTACAATTATGCTGTTAACAACATTTTTTTGTACAGTAAAGGGATTTGAAGCTTTATCTCGAGCAGCGGTAATTATAGGAGCATTTTCGATTGTTTTTGTTTTGTATATCCTAATAGGAGTATCACTTTCAACAAACAGTAACAAACTGAATACTGATATTAGTTTTGACTATTTTCCTGCTTTGATTATGCTGTTTCCGTCAGCAAGCTATATTGCAAAAAACTGTTGTATAAAAGAAGAAAATACTATACATCAGGTTGTATTTTCAATAATATCATTTTTTATGGTAGGAATGTTTGAGCTTTTTTCTTCAGCATTACGAAACTTCTATCCCGTTCACTATCTTTCTAAAGCAGTTCATTATGGAGTTTTTAAAGGGGGAGACTGTCTTTTACTTGCATTATTAACTATTTCTGTGCTGTATATTCTTGGAAACAGTGCATTATCAGTAAGTCGAAACTTAGAAAAATATCAGTTAGGTTCAATTGTTTTTCTTAGTATAGTCTTTGTAGTTTCATTGTTTTGTGCCTATTTTCATTATATATCAAAGTTCATTTTATGTGATATGCTTCTTCTTGCCTTGTCCCTTATAGTTTTGTTAGCAGGTGCTATTGCAGTATGTATAAGAAAGTTTAAAAAGAATTAATAAAATT
>CAYRTG010000004.1:0-16531 GCA_964427365.1 uncultured Ruminococcus sp.
AACGGCACGTACGGTGGTGTGAGAGGAGGGTGAAATTCCCTCCTACTCGATTTTTGTTATTCTTCTGCAGCTTTGATTTCAAGTCCTAAAACATCAAGGCTTTCCTTGTCAACAGTTGAAGGACATTGGCTCATAAGCTCTGAAGCATTCTGTACCTTAGGGAATGCGGTAACATCTCTAAGTGAATCAGCACCGCAGAGCAACATTGTAACTCTGTCAAGACCGATTCCCATACCACCGTGAGGTGGTGCACCATACTTATATGCTTCAACTAAGAAACCAAACTTAGCCTCAATTTCTTCATCTGTCATTTTAAGAGCCTTAAACATTTTTTGCTGTAGTTCATAGTCGGTAATTCTGATTGAGCCTGAGCTTAGCTCTGTGCCGTTAAGTGTAAGGTCATATGCTTTAGCAATAACCTTGCCCGGGTCGCTGTCAAGATACTGTAAGCAATCCTCTCTCGGCATTGTAAATGGATGGTGCATAGCAATCCATTGATTGTTTTCTTCGTCAAATTCAAAGAATGGGAAATCAACAATCCATACAAATTTAAACTCATCGGGAATAATCTCTAAACGCTTAGCAACAACCAGTCTTAGTGCGCCTAAAACAGGAAGTGTAACGCTGTTTTTGTCAGCAACTATAAGTACAACGTCACCTTTTTCAGCACCAACAGTTGAAAGTATATTATTAAGTTCTCCTTTTTTCATAAACTTTTTGAAAGAGCAGGCAGGCTCATCATCAACCCATCTTACAAATGCAAGACCTTTAGCACCGATTCCACGTACATATTCTGTAAGCTTGTCTATTTCCTTACGAGTATAAACAGAGGCAGCATCTTTAGCTACAATACAACGGACAGAGCCGCCGGTTGCAACAGCAGAGCTGAACACACCAAAGTCGCTGTCCTTAACCATATCAGAAATATTCTGAATTTTCATACCGAAACGAACATCAGGCTTGTCGGAGCCATAGTTTTCCATAGCATTATTGTATGTCATTTTTTCGAATGGAGTTTCAAGGTCCTTGCCAAGTACTTCTTTGAATAAACGCTTGAACAATCCCTCGTTAATATCCATAATTTCATCCATATCGGCAAAAGAAAGCTCCATATCAATCTGAGTAAACTCAGGCTGGCGATCAGCACGTAAGTCCTCATCTCTGAAACAGCGTGCAAGCTGAATGTATCTGTCAAAGCCTGAAAGCATGATAAGCTGTTTATAAATCTGCGGAGACTGTGGCAAAGCATAAAATTTGCCCTGATGAATACGTGAGGGAACTAGGTAGTCACGTGCACCCTCAGGGGTGCTTTTAATCATCATTGGAGTTTCAATTTCAATAAAATTATTTTCATAGAAGTAATCCCTTGCAACCTTAGCAATTTTACTTCTCATAACAATGTTATCCTGTAAAGGCTTTCTTCTAAGGTCAAGATAACGGTGTTTTAGCCTTAATTCTTCACCGGTTTTTAAATCGTCAACAATTTCAAAAGGCGGAGTCTGAGCCTTTGATAAAATTCTCAGTTCACTTACCTGAATTTCAATTTCACCGGTTGAAATATCCTTGTTCTTTGCACTTCTTTCTGCAACAATACCTTTAACACCAAGTACAAATTCGCTGCGGCAAGCAGCTGCCTTTTCAAAAATTTCCTTGTTTGTAGTGTCGCTGAAAGCAAGCTGAACAATACCGGTTCTATCTCTAAGGTCAATAAAAATTAACTGACCTAAGTCACGCTGACGTTGTACCCAGCCAAATAGGGTGACCTCTTTACCAACATCAGTAATTCGTAAATCTCCGCACATATTGGTTCTTTTAAGACCTGTCATAAATTCTGCCATTTTAATTACTCCTGTGTATCTGCAAATTTTGCTGTCATCTGTATTTGACTGAATTTTTCAGCAAAGCTATTATCAAGTGCAATTTCTATTTGTTCACCGTTAGTCATATTTTTAATCTTAGCCTTTTTTTTCTCAATTTCGTTGTCGCCAATTACCACACTGAACTGCGCACCGATTTTGTCGGCATATTTCATTTGTGGGCGTAAAGCTCTGCCTACAACGTCAGTTTCCGCATATAGTCCGAAGTCACGAATTTGTTTAACAATATCAAAAGCTTTTATTTGAGCCTTTTCGCCAAGACATGCAACATATAATGCACAGGTTTCCGGCTTAGGAATTTCAATGCCCTGATTTTCCATAACCATAAGCAGTCTTTCGATACCCATTGCATAACCGAGAGATGGAAGATGATTGCCTCCCAGTTCCTCAATTAAGCCGTCATAACGACCGCCTCCGCATACTGTTCCCTGACTGCCGATAGTGTCAGAAACAAATTCAAATACAGTTTTTGTGTAGTAGTCAAGACCACGTACAATTGTAGGATTAACTTTGTATTCTATTTCTGCAGCTTTAAGGAATGACTGAACCTGACTAAAGTGGTTCTGACAATCCTCACAAAGATAGTCAACAATCATTGGAGCGTTCTCAGCAATTTTTGAGCAGTCATGGTTTTTGCAGTCTAAAATTCTCATGGGGTTTTTGTCTAAACGTGTAAGACAAGTTTCACAAAGACGATCCTTAAAGTTTTCAAAATATGCTTTAAGAGTTTTGTGGTACTCTGTTCTGCACTTAGGACAGCCAATTGAATTTATTTCAAGGTGTAAATCTTTAATCTGTAACCTTTTAAAAATAGAGTTTGCAATTAAAATAACCTCAGCGTCAGCCATAGGGGAGGCAGTGCCGTATTCTTCAATACCAAATTGGTGAAACTCTCTTAATCTTCCTGCCTGTGGCTTTTCATAACGGTAGCAGGAAGTAAGGTAGTAAGCCTTAATGGGCAGACCTTCATTTGTAAGAGAATGTTCAAGAACGGCTCTTGCAGCACCGGCAGTACCTTCAGGACGTAGGGTGACACTTTCCTTGCCCTTTGTTTCAAAGGTGTACATTTCTTTCTGAACAACATCGGTAGTTTGACCTACACCTCTTGCAAAAAGTTCTGTATGCTCAAAAACCGGTGTGCGGATTTCTTTGAAGCCAAATTTATCGGCTTCATCACGCATAATATTTTCTACAAATTGCCAGCGGTAGCTCTGTTTTGGCAGAACATCCTCTGTGCCTTTAATTTTCTTAGTAATAATTGACATAATTCCTCCTAATATACTTACCGGATATCAATGTACGAAACTAAAGGGCAGCAATATGCCGCCCTGTAGCAATTAAAATAATAATTTACTTCAGAATGTTTCTCCAGTCAAGGTCTCCGCGCTCAAGACCGTGGATAAGTACTTCAGCAGTTGCAATGTTAGTTGCAACCGGAATGTTGTGCATATCACATAAACGAAGAAGGTTTATATCATTAGGCTCATTTGGTTTAGGACTTAAAGGGTCACGGAAGAACAAAAGCATATCAATTTCATTGCAGGCAATTCTTGCAGCAATTTGCTGGTCGCCACCCTGAGAACCTGCTAAGAAGCCGGTAATTTTCAAGCCGGTAGCTTCGCTGACAATTTTGCCGGTAGTTCCTGTTGCACAAAGATTATTCCTGCTTAAAATACCGCAGTAAGCAATACAAAACTGAATCATCAGTTCTTTCTTTTCATCGTGAGCAATAAGTGCAATGTTCATAGTAAAACCTCCTAAATCTATTCTATATAGTTAATCCCCTGTAAAAGCAAGGGGAACATTATCTCCATTAATTCTACGGGCAAGGCAGTCAAAAACTGTAGTTGCAGGGCTCCAGTTAAGTCCTGCAACACCTTTCTGCATGATAGCAGAAACTCTTGCGTCAAAAGGGACAAGGGCAATTAGCCTTGTTCCTGAAATGTCAATAACCTCATCAAGGTCTTTATAACAATTCAGTTTATCAAATTGTTCTCTGCTGAATCTGTTTATAACCAATCTGATATTTGAAATACTGTATTCTTCAAGTTTTTTACGAATTTTAACAGCACCACGCAAGCTTGTAGGCTCAGCATTGGTAACAATCAGTGCTCTGTTGGCAGGACTTGCTGCAGTAGCAAAGCCTGAACCCAATCCCGCAGGAGAGTCAATTATAATGTAGTCATAGCTGTTCTTAATTTGAGAAACCAGCTGGGAAAATACCGCAGGGCTGATTTCGTTATCTGTATCAAATGGGGCAGCCATAAGGTAAAGATTATCAAGATTTTTGCTTTTATAAACAGCCTCCTTAGGCTTGCAGTTTCCGCATACAGCATCGGAACAATCAAAGAGAATATCTTCCTCAAAATCAAGCATAAGGTCAAGGCCGCGCATGCCGCAATCACAGTCAATAAGCAACACTTTTTTGTTTTGATTTACCAAAGCAACCGACAAACAAACACAAACGGTGGATTTTCCTGTGCCGCCTTTGCCGGAAGCAACAACAATAACATCGTTCATAACACTACCTCAGAAATATTCTAACACAAAATCCTGCAAAGAGCAACTAAAAACGAGATTTTTTATAACTAAAATATTCGTTATTTTTTATGAATTTTGACTAACACTTAGAAACTTTTTACATTTTTTCTATAAAATGTATAAATAAATTGATTTTTGCATCAAAAAGAGCGTTGTATCTACAACGCTCTAATGTGTGTTATTTTGTACAAATTATACCCAATTAAGTGTATCGTTGTAAAGGTTTAGATAATCCTGTGCAGAGCGATCCCAACTGTTGTCGCTCATCATAGCACGCCACATAAGCTGATGCCAGCCTGTGTTATCTTTGATACCCCATAACGCTCGTCTTACTGCACCCACTAAATCAGCTGTGTAGTAATTAGCAAATGTAAAGCCGTTGCCGTATCCGTCAGCACTGTCAAATACAGAATCTTTAAGACCGCCGGTTTCTCTTACAACAGGAATCGTACCATAGCGTAGTGCAATCATTTGCGAAAGACCGCAAGGCTCCATCTTAGAAGGCATCAGGAATATATCTGAGCCTGAGTAAATCTTACGTGCAAGCTCAGGAACGAATCCGTGACAGAAGCAGACTCTGCCGGGATAATTCCATTGTAGGTCATTAAAAAATTTTTCGTATTCTTCATCACCAGAGCCCAGAATCACAAACTGCATATTTTCAGTATTCAAGAGTTCTTCAATACCCATTCTTACAAGGTCAAGGCCTTTATGCTCCACAAGACGAGTAACCATTGAAACAATTGGAACGTCCCATCTCTGTTCAAGTCCCAGCCTTTCCTGAAGTTTCTGCTTACAAACTCCCTTACCGCTCATATCCTCTTTAGAATAGTTGGAGTATAGCTGATAGTCAGTTTCGGGATTATAACTTTCTATATCAATACCGTTTTTAATTCCGCACAGCTTGTAATGACGGAGATTTAGCTCATTGTAAAGACCGAAGCTGTACCAAGGATCACGGATTTCACCTGCATAAGTAGGTGAAACAGTAGTAACACGTACTGCAGTTTCGATAGCACCCTTAACCATATTAAGCTTGCCGTCCATTTCAAGAAGCTTTGTATCCTCAGGAGGAATGCCAACACATTCAGTATTAACCTCCCAGCCATACATACCCTGATACTGAATATTATGAATTGTAAATATGTTTTTAATATTAGCATACCAAGGATTCTTAGAGTAGAACAAATAGTAGTAAGTAGGAACTAAAGCCGTCTGCCAGTCATTTGTGTGAATAATATCCGGATGAAAATTAATATAGGGCAGCATTTCAAGAATTGCTCTTGAAAAAAATGCAAATCTTTCAGCATCATCATACGAGCCGTATAATGCACCACGTTTAAAATAATACTCGTTGTCAATGAAATAGTATGTGCAGTTATTCCATCTGGCCCAGAAAAGACCGCAGTATTGATGACGCCAGGCAACAGGAACGGTAAAGTTGGCAATAAAATTCATTTGATTTTTTAATTCCTGATGAATAGTACCATAAAGCGGCATAACTATTCTGCAGTCCTGACCCTTACGGCATAAAGCATGAGGAAGGCTGCCTGCTACATCTGCAAGACCGCCTGAACCTGCAAATGGATTAGCTTCTGAAGCACAATATAGAATTTTCATTTTGACCTCCTTAGTCAATGACAGATTGTTTTGCAATATAAATGGGATATGAGTCTGTACCCATAAGAGATTTATTATTTTTTATATTAACATCTTTGTCAATAATTACATAATTAAGGTTGCAGTTTTCACCGATAATTGTGTCCTGCATAATAATACAATTACTTAGCTTTGCACCTTTTCCAATATAAACACCCTTGGATATTACGCAGTTTTTAACTTCACCGTCAATGGTACAACCCTGAGAAACAAGGGAATTTTTAACATAGCTTGTAAGTCCATATTTACAAGGAGCGTCATCTCTGACCTTAGTGAAGATAGGGCGGTCAGGATTGAACAGTTCTTTTCTAAGATCACTGTTCATAAGTTCCATATTGAATTTAAAATATTCATTTGTAGAACTGATTACTGCGCAGTAATCATGGCAGCGACAAGCATAAGCCTTGTATTTTTCGACCCACTTTTGTATAAGACGCTTAAAGTCGAGTTCATTTTCACTTAGTGCCTTTGTAATAAGGCTTAAGAGTAAGTCTTTCTTAATAAGAAATGTATCTAAGTATAGATCACAGTTTCCATTTGTTTCCGGTTTGATAAGAGCTTTAGTTACTTTGCAGTCATCACTATGTTCAAGGATAACAGGATTAGCAAGCTTTTCAGGAACATACATATTTTTATAAAGCAATGTAATATCTGCGTCATTATATTCATGCATATCAAACATAGCGTTAAAATTGTAGTTGTAAATCAGATTGCATTGAGTCAGTAAAACATATTCCTCAGCAGCGTCCTGAATATACCCTCTTAGCTGATAGAGAGTTTCAACCTCGTTAGCAAAGTTTACTCCTGCATATGGAGGAAGGATTGTAATACCGCTGTGCTTTTTTGATAAATCCCAGGCTTTGCCTGAACCGATGTGATCCATAAGCGACATGAATCCGCTTTTAGCAATAATGCCAACATTGTTAATATTGGAATTTGTCATATTTGAAAGTACAAAGTCAATCATCCGGTATTTTCCGCCTATAGGAACACTTGCAGTAGTTCTGTGGTTAGTAAGTTCCGGAAGTGTAGTTTCACAACTACTGGAAAATATAATACCTAAAACATTATTGCTTCTCATTATTTATCACCCTCCATATCTTTATCTATCATAGATTTCGGAGGTACTGTAACATTTTCACCGATTTTTATATTTTCTCCTATAACAGTAATTCCCCAATCATCACGGTCCTTTACAACTTCAGGGCTGGAGCCTACAACAGCATTTTTGCCTATTACAGCATTTTCTGCAACAATAGCAAACTCCACCTTAGCTCCTTCTTCAATAACAGCACCGGGCATAATAATTGAAGAATTTACAATTGCGCCTTTGCCCACATTTACACCTGCAAAGAGAATTGAAAATTCAAGGTCACCGCTAACATTACAGCCGTCTGCTATCAGTGAATTTTGAATTTTAACGCTATTATCAATATAGTGAGGAGGCATCATAGGATTTCTTGAATAAATCTGATTTAAGTCAAGGCTTACATTAGGGTCAAGCAAGTCCATATTAGCTTCCCATAAGCTGTCAATAGTTCCAACGTCTTTCCAATAGCCCTCAAATGAATAAGCAAACATTTTTTCACCGTCGCCAAGCATTGCAGGTAAAACATTTTTACCAAAGTCATTGCTTGAATCAGGATTTGCTGCATCCTCAATCAGATATTTTCTTAGCTTCTGCCATTTGAATATATAAATACCCATAGAAGCATTAGTACTTTTTGGATGTTTAGGCTTTTCGTCAAATTCATAAATTGAACCATCGGGATTTGTATTGAGAATACCAAATCTTGAAGCTTCTTCCATAGGAACATCAATAGCTGCAATAGTACAGTCTGCGTCATTTCTTTTATGAAACTGAAGCATTCTGTTGTAATCCATTTTATAAATATGGTCACCTGACAATACAAGTACATAATCAGGATTGTACCTGTCTATGTAGCTGATATTTTGATAAATTGCATTTGCTGTACCGGAATACCAGTCAGCACCGCTTACAGCTTCATAGGGACTAAGACAGTTTACACCGGCATGCATACCATCAAGATCCCAAGGCTGACCGTTGCCAATATATTCATTAAGAATAAGTGGCTGGTATTGGGTCAGAATTCCTACAGCTTCAATACCTGAGTTTACACAGTTTGAGAGAGGAAAGTCTATAATCCTGTATTTTCCTCCAAAAGGAACAGCAGGCTTAGCTATTTTTTTAGTAAGCACACCAAGTCTTGAACCTTGTCCGCCGGCTAACAGCATAGCAACGACTTCCTGTTTAGGAATCATTTGTATTACCTCCGTTTATATTTTATATAACCAATAAATTATTATTTTATATCTTCTTTTGATACTTTAACAACTTTTTCGATTAATGGACTTATAGGATTTCTTTTAAAAGCCGGCTTTTTAGCAATCTTTTTTGGCACTTTCTTTTTTTCAGCGGGCTTCGGCTGAGGTTTTTCCGTTTTTTCTACAAGCTTTATAAAGCATACGCTTAAAGGCGGAATTACAAGCATAAGCGATTGTTGACAGTTATGCATAGCAAAATCATCAGTCATAAGCTTGCCCTGATTACCTTCACCTGTTCCGCCGTACTCTGCTGCATTTGAATTAAACACCTCGCTGTAAATGCCGTACTCAGGTACGCCGATATGATATTCTTTATGATCAAGCTCCTGAAAATTACAAACAATGATTAATTCATTTCCGGTTTTGTCTATACGTCTGAAAGCGATTATGCTCTTAGTATAATCGTCGTGATGTATCCAATTGAAGCCTTCCCATTTGAAGTCAATTTCAAACAAAGGCTTGTTCTCTATATAAAAATGGTTTAAATCTCTGACGTAATTTTGAAACTGCCGATGTTTTTCATCTGCAAGAATCCCCCAGTCAAGCTCAGTTTTGAAATCCCATTCCTTTTCCTGAGCAAACTCGTTACCCATAAAGTTCAGCTTTTTGCCCGGGTGGGCAATCATATATGCAAGAAAGGCTCTGAGGTTTTGAAATTTATGCTCTTTATCACCGGGCATTTTGTTAAGCAGTGACTTCTTGCCGTAAACTACCTCATCGTGGGAAATAGGCAACATAAAGTTTTCGGAAAATGCGTAGAAAAAGCTGAAGGTCAGGCTGTCATGGTTAAATGGCCGCCATAACGGGTCAAGGGACATATAGTGAAGCATATCGTTCATCCAGCCCATATTCCATTTGTAGTCAAATCCAAGCCCACCGGACTGGATAGACTTTGAAACCATAGGCCAAGATGTGCTTTCCTCGGCAATCATCATTACACTTGGGTGATACATATGAACAACTGTATTAAGTCTTTGCAAAAACTCAACTGCTTCAAGATGTTCTTTTCCTCCAAACTGATTTTGCTCCCACTCTCCTTCTTTTCTGTTGTAATCAAGGTAAAGCATAGAAGCTACAGCGTCAACTCTGATTCCGTCAAAGTGATATTGCTCAATCCAAAACATTGCACTGGAAATTAAGAAACTTATTACCTCATACCGTGAGTAGTCAAATACATAAGTGCCCCATTCTTTATGTTCGCCTTTTTTCTCAGACTCATATTCATAACAGCAAGTGCCGTCAAATCTTCCCAGTCCATGGGAATCCTTAGGGAAGTGGGCAGGTACCCAGTCAATAATAACGCCAATTCCGTTTTGGTGGCATACATCAATAAAGTTCATTAAATCATGAGGTTCTCCGTATCGCGAGGTAGGAGCAAAGTATCCTGTTACCTGATAACCCCAACTGTCATCAAAAGGATATTCTGTAATCGGCATAAATTCAATGTGAGTATATCCCATATCCTTAACATAGGGGATAAGTTCTTCCGTAAACTTTTTATACTCAAAAAAATTGCCGTCTTGATACTTTCGCCAGGAACCTGCATGAAATTCGTAAACATTTATAGGCATTTCTTGGTGATTATGATTTTTTTTATATTGAAACCAATCCGCATCATTCCATTGATAGTTGTTAACGTCATATACAATGGAAGAGTTGTCAGGACGAGTTTCTGTATGAAAAGCATAAGGATCAGACTTAATTACCTTTTCAAACCAAGGGGTTTCGATACAGTATTTGTAGCGGGTAAATTCTCCCAATCCTTCAATAAACAGCTCCCATATACCTTTATCGCTAACCTTGTACATATAGTTACTCATATTGTTCCAATCATTAAAGGGACCGATAACGGAAACTGTAACTGCATTAGGAGCCCAGACTCTGAAAACTACACCCTGTTTTCCGTCCCAATTAATAATATGCGCTCCCATAATATCGTGGGCTCTTACAGCATCACCATCCAGAAACAGTTCCAGGGCAGTACGCTTTTCATCAAAGCTGTAGTTCATCAGTTTCACTCCTTTCATTTGCTTTAACGATAAATAATATTACTATTTAATTATATAATATCAAAAACTTTATGCAAATTCAAGTAAAAACAGAAAATAAATGTATAAAGATTATGTAAATTTTGTGTAAAATTTCTAAAAAATATTAATAAGCAACAAATAAGCTATAAAAGGAATAAAATTTTACCTATAATTTTAAAAAACGGTGTATTTTATGGATAAATCAAAGAAATGTTAAAAAATAAAGGGCAGAGGTTTTCCTCTGCCCTTGGGAAAGCTATTGATTAGCCTAATTCTGCAAAATACTTAATTGTTCTAACCATCTGGCTTGTATAGCTGTTCTCGTTATCATACCAAGAAACAACCTGAACCTCATAAAGATCATCAGCAATCTTTGAAACCATTGTCTGTGTAGCATCAAAGAGTGAACCAAACTTCATACCGATAACGTCTGAAGAAACGATTGGATCTTCGTTGTAGCCAAATGACTCAGATGCAGCTGCTTTCATAGCAGCGTTGATGCCTTCAGCAGTAACATCGCAACCCTTAACAACAGCTGTAAGAATTGTTGTTGAACCGGTTGGAACAGGAACACGCTGAGCTGAACCGATGAGCTTGCCGTTTAATTCCGGAATAACAAGACCGATAGCCTTAGCAGCGCCTGTTGAGTTAGGAACAATGTTAGCAGCACCAGCCCTTGCTCTTCTCTTGTCACCTTTTCTGTGAGGACCGTCAAGAATCATCTGATCGCCTGTGTAGGCGTGGATTGTTGACATAATACCGCTCTGGATTTCAGCATACTTGTTAAGAGTATCAGCCATAGGAGCCAGGCAGTTTGTTGTACAAGAAGCAGCAGAAATGATTGTATCATTAGCTGTAAGAGTACCTTCATTTACGCTGAATACAATAGTTTTAAGATCATTGCCGGCAGGAGCAGAGATAACAACTTTTTTAGCACCCGCGTCAATGTGAGCCTGTGACTTAGCCTTTGAGCAGTAGAAACCTGTACACTCTAAAACTACGTCAACGCCTAATTCGCCCCAAGGAAGCTCTGCAGCATTTGGTTTAGCATAAATTGTAATTTCCTTACCATCAACTATTATTGAGCCTTCACCTGCTTCAACTGTGTGAAGATTTTCACCTATTCTTCCGCAATAACCGCCCTGTGCAGTATCATACTTAAGAAGGTTAGCAAGCATAGCAGGATCTGTAAGATCATTAATAGCTACGATTTCATAGCCTTCCGCACCGAACATCTGTCTGAAAGCAAGACGACCGATACGGCCGAAACCATTAATTGCAACTTTTACTGACATAATAAAAACTCCTCCTGAATAATTTATTAAATTTATTATATTTCATTTTTTATCCAATTTCAAGTCCTGCAAGTAAAAATTTGCTAATTAAACAAATTTTATAGAAAAACCTGTGAATAAAAGTAATAAATAACTACTGATAATTCTCAATTATAATTATTTATTTGAAAAATAATTGTAATTATTCTTGACATATTATAGTTGTTGTTATAAAATTAACATAACACCATTGTGTAAATTGTAAAATGGTGAAGAATGTTTTTTAATTTTTCATTCTTTTAATCAGCTCGTGAGAGTCGTTATTTCATAGATATTTTTATTAACGCATTTTTATTTTACTTGTTGTAAAATTTAATTATTATGAAATTAATTTTATTGTATTGTTTTCAAAAGTTACTATAAAAATATTTTCGTTAAAACTGAATATCTTGCTTAACGGCACCGAGTGTTGATTTGATATGTAAAACTATTGAAACATCAAATTCAAGGAGGTGTCAAAAATGCCGCCAATTGTTGCAATTTTAATTGCAATAGGTACATTTGTTGTGGGAGCAGTTGTGGGTGTTTTTCTAGGTATTGTTTACCGCAAAAATGTTGCTGAAAAAGAGATCGGCAGTGCTGAACAAGAGGCTAACAAGATTGTTTCAGAGGCTATGAAAACCGCAGAAGCCAAGAAGAAAGAGGCAATTCTTGAAGGTAAGGACGAGGTACACCGTCTGCGTAATGAAAGCGAAAAGGAACTTTCAGACAGACGTAAGGAGGTACAGCGTCAGGAAAGACGTATTCAGCAAAAAGAAGAAAATCTTGACAAGAAGATTAATAATCTTGAACACAAAGAAGAAAAGGTTTCCAAGAAATTAAAGGAAGCCGAGGGGAAAATGGCTGAAGTTGAGCAAATCAAAAAAAGTCAGTTTGAAATGCTTGAAAGAATTTCAGGCTATACAATTGAGCAGGCTAAGGCTCATTTGCTTGACCAATTGGATCAGGAGCTTACTCATGAAAAATCAGTTAAGATTTTAGAGTATGAGGAGCAGCTTAAGGATGAATCCGAAAAGCTTGCCAGAAACATCATAACCCTTTCCATCCAGCGTTTGGCTTCGGAACAGGTTTCAGAAGCAACAGTATCAGTTGTTGCTTTGCCAAATGATGAAATGAAGGGCAGAATTATCGGTCGTGAAGGTCGCAATATCAGAGCTATTGAAAATGCTACAGGTGTTGACCTTATTATTGATGATACTCCTGAAGTAATTACTCTTTCAAGTTTTGAGCCTGTAAGACGTGAGGTTGCAAGGGTTGCTTTGGAAAAGCTTATTGCAGACGGCAGAATTCACCCTGCAAGAATTGAAGAAATGATTGACAAAGCAAGACGTGAAGTTGAGTCAAAAATCAAACAGAGCGGTGAGCGTGCAGTTCTTGACGTTGGAATTCGCGGTATACATCCGGAGCTTGTTAAACTTTTAGGTAAGCTTCGTTATCGTACAAGCTATGGTCAGAATGTACTTGACCATTCTTTAGAAGTAGCATATATTTCAGGAATGATTGCCTCTGAGCTTGGAATTGACCCAACTGTTGCAAAGCGTGCAGGTCTTTTACATGATATAGGTAAGGCTCTTGACCATGAAATGGAAGGAAGTCATATTGAGCTAGGTGTTGAAGTTGCACGCAAGTATAAGGAAAGCGATGCGGTTATCCACGCAATTCACGCTCACCACGGTGACGTGGAAGCGAAAACAATTGTTGCTTGCATAGTACAGGCAGCTGACGCAATTTCAGCAGCTCGTCCCGGTGCAAGACGTGAAAACCTTGAAAATTATATAAAGCGTTTACAAAAGCTTGAGGAGGTTGCTTCATCATTTAAGGGTGTAGAAAGCTCATTTGCTATTCAGGCAGGCAGAGAAATACGTATTATGGTTAAGCCTGAGGTAGTCAGCGATGAACGTATGGTTCCGCTGGCACGTGAAATTTGCCGGAAGATTGAGGAAGATCTTGAATATCCGGGTCAGATTAAAGTGAATATTATTCGTGAAGCACGTGCAATAGATTTTGCTAAATAAAGTATAATCAAACAAACAAATTTTAACTAAAGAATTACAGCTAACCTATTTTGGTTAGCTGTTTTTGAATTTAGAGTATTGAATATAGTTTTGTTATAAAAACTATGATTATTCCAAAAGCTTAAGATTCATTTCATAAAGCATTTCATTTGTATCTATAATTGACAAATCGTGAAGAATTGCAAAAATAATCACAGAGTCACGTCTATCTCTTGGATAAAGCTCGCCATATGCCACTTTTTTAAGTATCTGCTGAATTTCATCAAGCTGTAACTGTAGACCAAAGCACAGCATAATCAGTTTATCTCGTGAGGGATTTTTAGAACCGGAAAAAATTTGATAGCCGTAGTGCTTTTCAATCTGAGCATTATCAAGGACTTCACTTTTGGATTTACCTTTTTTATTTAAAAAGAAATACAAAATATCAGGTAAAGAATCAAACATAATTTCCTGACTGTTTTCTGAAAAATATTCATAAATATCATTTTTATTTTTCAGTATATTTAGAAGCTCCTGCGTTTTCTTTTTCATTTTATGACCATACCTTTCGTTTGTTTACTATTGCATATTAATATGATAAAATAAATTGTCAGGTTAATCAAGAGGGGTGAGAATTTGACAGATAAATACAACTTGTGGCAATACACCGAAATTTTCAAAATAAAGTCTAATATAATCCTTGTACGCAATAATATTTCAGGAATATTTATGATAAAGACTGTATTGCCGGAGGAAAACTATAAGGCTATGAGAATATTGTCAGGTATTTCCCATAGAAATTTGATGAAGATTTATGATACTGTTGTTATAGATAAAAAGTGTGTAAGCCTTTGCGAATATATCGAGGGTAACACTTTGGAGTTCTTTGTTGCAAACTATAATAAATACAATGAGCCGCAGGTAAAAAATATTGTTGGGCAAATATGTGACGGATTGACTGTTCTCCATAGAAACAATATAATTCACAGAGATATTAACCCGGGCAATGTTATGATTGATAAAAACGGGATAGTAAAAATTATTGATTTTGACATTGTAAGAACGTTGAAACCGGACAGAGCAAAGGATACCAGAATACTCGGTACTGCCGGATATGCATCCCCTGAGCAGTTCGGTTTTCATCAGACAAGTTTTACTGCTGATGTTTATTCCTGCGGAGTTTTGATGAACTATCTTCTTACAGGAAAACTTCCTGACGAGGAACTATATACAGGAAGTTTATCACCAATTATACAAAAATGTATGGAAATAGATGAAAAAAACAGATACCAAAGTGCAGAAATGCTCAAGCTTGCACTTTTCGGTGTACAGATAAATTCTAAACAAAGAAAAACTGTATACACCAGCTCTTCGGGAAAACTTCCGGGCTTTCGCTCCAATAAAACCTATAAAAAGGTAATAGCCTGTATTTGCTATGGTTACTATTTTCTCTTTTTGATTTCATACATAATGGGTTTGGTAACAGGTACTTTAAATACAGAAATCTATAATATTTTCTATGCTTTAATCATTTTTGTGCTTTGGTCTTTAATACCTTTCCTTGCATTTTTTGATGTAGGTAATGTATCAAGATTTTTGCCCTTAAAATCTCCCAAATCAAAGAAAAATCTCTTGACTTTTATTGGAATAATGTCTTTGATAATCGGATTTATTTGTATTTATTTAGTAGCCTCGTTTGCTATGAAAGATATGGGTTATTAATCTTACATAGCTTAGATTATGTTCAAAGTATAACAGCAATAAAATTAAATATGTATGCTGACAGCATACCAAAAAACAAACCGAACCATGTATTATATACACATAGTTCGGTTTTGTTAATCTCTGAATACCAATAGTTTGTATGCATCTATTTCCAATGCGTCAGCAATTTCAAAAAGCAACTCAAGAGAAAAAGGCTTAGTAATATTCGGTGCTTCGATTGCACTTAGATGGGATCGGCTGATATCTACTTTTTCAGCAAGCTGTTCTTGTGTGTATCCTTTTTTTCTTCGATAAAAAGATATGTTAAGACCTAACTCGGTAAATTTATCAATATTGCCAAAGGATACAGATAAGGATTTAGACATAAAACCACCTCATACTAAGGTTACCTCTATATAACAATAATATAAACTGTTTGATAAAAAACTATTGCTTTTTGTTAGATAGCAATATATAATTGATATAAAGCAAAACTTAATTTGCTTATAATTTTATTATAAATATATATGAAAGGAGTTTAGCATGAAAATCTGGAAATTAGTATCCGGCATTATTTCAATTTTACTGTTTGCTTTTGTAACTTTTCAGTCTTGTGCGGCAGGGGTTGCAAATACATTAGCTGAAAACGGAGAGTTAAGCGGCAGTGCCGGAATTGTGGTAGCTATTATGCTTTTAGCAGGAGGCATAGTTTCTATAGCAGTTCGTAATGGAGGAAAAGGCGGAAATATCGCATTGATTGTAATTTTTGTAATTCCGGCAATAGTTGGCTTTTCAATGGCAGGCAGCTATGTTGACCTTAATATATGGGCCGGATGGTGTGCTTTAAATGCGGTTCTTGCGGTTGTTGATATTTCTGTAAATAAAAATAATAAAACACAGGAGGAAAAATATGAAAAAATTTTTATCAATTATTATGGCGGTTATGATGTTAGGTGTAGGCTCGGCTTTTTTTACAGGCTGTTCACAAAAAGCCCCTTCCACAGAACCTGCAACTCAGGCAGAAGAAACAACACAGGTTGAAGAAA
>CAYRTG010000004.1:16631-52297 GCA_964427365.1 uncultured Ruminococcus sp.
GAAGAAACAACACAGGTTGAAGAAAAGACAAGCAGTAAATCTGATTCAACATCATCAAATGATTCAAAAACAAGTTCAAAGAACAGCTCAAAAGTAAATTCTTCTTTTAAAAAGACAATGGATGAGTATGAAGACTTTATGAATGATTATGTTGACTTTATGAAAAAGTATAATAATTCTGATGATACAACTGCTATGATGACTGAATATACAGAAATGCTTTCTGATTATGCTGACTATTTAAAAGAAATAGAGGATATTGATACCGACAGCTTATCAATGGCAGATTATGAGTATTACATTGATGTAACATCAAGAGTTACAAAGAAACTTGCTACAATTGAATAAAAGTTCACAATAAAATAGAACAAACCGATCTTTTATTAAAGGTCGGTTTGTTATTTATAATCCCAGGTGGGTACATATTTTTCATCAGCAGAGCTTAATTCCTGAACAAAGCCGTCAATTCCTAAGTCAAAGAGATAGTTCTTTACTTTGTTATATTCTCTAACAGTTATTTTTCTGCTTAGCTCTTTAAATTCATTTGCTTTTCCAAGGGGTATGTATTGTCCCATTAGACTTATCATACAATCATTAAAGTTATCTTTTATAATATTAAGTACACCTATACTGTTCTTAGTATGATTAGGAAGAACAAGATGTCTTATAATTGTACCTTTTTCCATAATGCTTTTATCATTGAATACAACTTTTCCTGTTTGTCTTAGCATTTCATTAATTGCATTTGTTGCTATTTCAACATAGTTTTCTGCATAAGAATATTTTTTGCCAAGCTCATTACTGCTGTATTTGAAATCAGGCAGATATATGTTAATATAGCCCTCAAGACTTTTCAGAGTCTTTAAATCTTCATAGCCGCTGCAATTATATACGATAGGAATATCGGGCTTATAAATATCCAATGCTTTAATTATGCTTTGAACATAGTGAGTAGGGGAGACTAAATTAATATTATGTACCCCAAGATTTTCAAGCCTTTTAATTTCGTCAGAAAGTTTATTTACAGAAATAACGGTACCGTTATTTAGTGCTGAAATTTCATAATTCTGACAGTAGGCGCATCTTAATGTGCATCCGCTGAAAAATACTGCACCGCTTCCGTTAGTCCCGCTTATACAAGGTTCTTCCCACATATGAGGAGCAATTCTCGCCACCTTAGGTAAATAGCCTGTTCGGCAAAAACCATTTCCGCTGTATTTCTGCCTTTCTGCGCCACAGCCTCTTGGACAAAGATTACAAATCATATTATCACCACAAGAATTATAACATAGTATGTGCTTGACAACAAGCTAAAATGTTGCAAAATCTTCTAAATAATTTTCAAGGACATCGTCAAACTGGTCAAAGTCCACCTCCATTTTGTTGCAGATTTGTACCAGATTGCTTACCATTTCTTTGTTGTGAGAAATATCCTCAACGAACCTTTCTTTAACTATTTTTACCCCATAACTACTTTTCTTATTTTTGCACCGTAAAAGCCGGTATCGTGTAGCCATACCCCACACTCCTCAAAAATCAAAATTACAAATGTGATAAATATTCACCATAAAAATATTAGCATACAAAATTTATTATGTCAATTTTTTTACATCAATGTAAATTTATTGCGAATTTGTTACAAATTTTGTTAAAAAGTAATCGGTGGGCTGTACCTTTTGAGCATATAATGCCATATAAAGATACAAAGATACCTGGTTCTTGCCTATAAAGTAAAAAAGTCAGTACCTATTGATTGATACTGACTTAGTGATTATATTTATTTATATCCCTAAAATATTAGTTGCAATAAGGAAGTAAACCACAAGACTTATTGCATCAACAATAGTTGTAATAAAAGGGGAAGCCATAACAGCAGGGTCAAAACCCAGTTTATATGCAATCATAGGCAAGCAACAGCCGATAATCTTTGCTACAACAACAGTCAAAGCTAAAGTCAGGCAAACAACAAGTGAAACTGAAATAGTAACCTCGGCATTTCCCATAAGCAGTCTGTCTATAAGGATTATCTTTGCAAAAGCTGCCAGTGAAAGAGAAATACCGCAGAAAAATGCAACGCGTATTTCCTTCCAAAGCACTCTTAACAAATCTTTAAATTCTATTTCATTAAGAGAAATAGCACGGATAACTGTAACAGAAGCCTGTGAGCCGGAGTTGCCGCCGGTATCCATAAGCATAGGAATAAATGCAGTAAGCACAACAGATGTTGCCAATGCATCTTCAAAAGAGCTGATAATCATACCGGTGAAGGTAGCCGAAATCATCAGTATCAAAAGCCATGGAATACGGCTTTTCCATGTATCAAAAATACCTATTTTAAGGTAGGGTTTGTCGGTGTTAGGAGTGATAGCTGCCATTTTCTGAATATCCTCAGTAGCCTCATCCTCCATAACGTCAACGGCATCGTCGATTGTTACTATACCAACAAGTCGATTTTCTGTGTCGACAACAGGAAGTGCAAGAAAGTCATATTTCTTGAAAATTGTAGCAACTTCCTCCTGGTCAGTATGAGTGTTGACGGAAATCACATTTGTGTCCATCATATCCTTAACTTTTTCATCATCATCTGCAAGGAGCAAGTCTTTAATGGTAATAATTCCACGAAGCTTGCTCAGATTATCAGCAACATAGCAGGTATAAATGGTTTCTTTGTCAACACCTGTACGTCTGATGTGTTTAATTGCTTCCTCTGCTGTCATATCCGGTCTTAGAATAACCAGCTCGGTTGTCATAATAGAGCCGGCTGAATCCTCCGGAAATTTCAGCAGCATATTGATTTTTTTACGGTCCTCAGGAGTGCTTTGACGAAGAATACGTTTAACAACGTTAGCAGGCATTTCTTCAATCATATCAACTACATCGTCCATAAACATATCGTCAAGAACTTCCTTAAGCTCAGTATCGCTTAAGGATTGAATAAGGAATTGCTGAGTGTCCTCATCCATTTCTACAAATGCATCTGCAGCGGTGTCCTTTGGGAGTAATCTGTAAAGTACAGGCATTTTTTCATCCTGTATTTCTTCAAAAATTGCTGCAATATCCACAGGATTCATTGTTGTGAGAATGTCGCGGAGAGAAGCATATTTTTTGTTTTTCAGGAGGTTTTCAATAGTCTCCTTAAGAGTTATATTACTTTCCACAGGGAAATCTCCTTTCTGTTAAATTAAGAAGAATTCCTCAAAGTATTTAATTGAAATCAGCAGACACAAAGGCATTGCCGATAACAGAAAACTACTTCGGGGAATTGTGCCTAAATTACCTTCGGCGTCCAATGATTTCACCTCTCAAACATATAAAATAAAAGTCAACAAGACTGTCTTATATTTTACACCTGAAAACAGGTTTTTGTCAATTAAAATAGTGTTAAAATTTATTTTAATCTATAATATAACTTTATAAAGCTAATGCTTCAGATAATTAAAGCATAAAACCTAAGGGAGTAATGCTTGCAATAATGAAAACAATTGACTAAAGTAAATATACAGTAATGATAATGTTAAGTTAAATATTTTTTATTAAGTACAGTTGCTATAGTGTAATATGCACAAAAAATACGAGTAATATTTGGCGGTGTCAGAAAGTTATAATTCTTGATAGGAATATTGAATAACAGCAAATTTGGTAAAATAAAAATGAATAATACACATCTATGTGTAATAGTTTAGGAGTTGAATTCCGTGAAATCTAAAAGAATAATTTCCCTTCTTCTGATAATTTTGCTGATTGCAACATCAGCGGTTGTTACTGTGAATGCCGCTGATACAAATAAGTCAGAAACAGGAGCATTTGCAAATCAGGATAAGTATTCTGATCAGATCTATTCAGGTAATGATTTGGGATTTACTTACACCAAGTCTGCAACAACTTGGAAGGTATGGTCACCGGCTGCTACACAGGTGCAGCTGAAGCTTTATAAAACAGGTACAGACCGTGAAAACGGTGCGGGAGTAATTGGTACATATGATATGACCAAGGGCGACAGCAGCGTGTGGTCTGTTCAGCTTACCGGCGATTATAAAAATGTTTACTACACATATCTGGTAACGGCTCAAAATACTGCCGGCAATGTAGTAACAAATGAAACACAGGATATTTATTCAAAGGCAGTAGGCTGTAATGGTGACAGAAGTATGGTTGTTGACCTTGACAGTACTGACCCTGATGGTTGGGATGATGATAATCACGTACTTCGTGACAACCTTACCCAGTCTGCAGTTTGGGAACTTCATATCCGTGATTTCAGCTGTGATAAAAACTCCGGTATCAGTGAAAAAAATCAGGGCAAATATCTTGCTTTTACAGAAGGCGGCACAACATTAAACAGCGATACAAGCGATTCCGCTATTTCAACAGGAATTGATTACCTTGTAGAGCAGGGTATCAATACTGTTCAGCTTATGCCTTTTGCTGATTTTGATCAGGTCGATGAAATCAGCGGTGCATCCGAAACAAAGCGTAACTGGGGCTATAACCCTAAGAATTACAATGTTCCGGACGGTTCATATGCTTCAAATGCGTATGACGGTAACGTTAGAATTAAAGAAGTTAAGCAGATGATTCAGGCTCTCCATGACAGAGGAATTACTGTTATTATGGACGTTGTTTATAATCATACTGCCGGCTATGAAGCTTCTTGTTTTACAAAAACAGTTCCCGGTTATTACTATAGAATGTTAAGTGAAACACAGTATAACGACGGTTCAGGTCAGGGCTGTGAGCTTGCTACTGAAAACCAAATGACACGTAACTTTATTGTACAGTCACTTCGCTATTGGGTTGATGAATACCATATCGACGGTTTCCGTTTTGACCTTATGGGATGTATGGACTGTGATACTCTAAATGCTGCGCGTACAGAACTTAACAAAGTTTCTTCAAAGATTATTATGTACGGTGAGCCTTGGGCCGGCGGAAGTTCCCTTGCTTCTCCGTCAGCAGTACCAAGCAATGCTGATAAATTAATGACCGGTATAGGTATGTTCTCTGATAAGTGGATTCAGGCAGCGACAAATGTAACACAATCCAAAAAGACCGCAGCACCTGCCGGCTGGATTGGCGGTACAACAACAAAGGTTGATGACCTGGTTAACGGTATCAAAGGTGATATTATCCAGTCATCAGATAATACAAAGACTGTAAATTATATGGAATGTCATGATGACCTTGCTCTTTGGGACAGAATTACAGGCGGATATACTACTGGCGGCAGCGGTCAGGATGAAGGTAAGAACACAGTAAGTGTAGCTCCAAATAAGGACAGCACATCTGAAACATACCTTGGTCAGTTAAAGCTTGCCGGTATTCTTAATATTACATCACAGGGTTACAGCTTTATGCAGTTAGGTACAGAATTTGCCCGTACAAAGAACGGTCAGATGAATTCTTACAACTCTTATGATGAAATCAACCAGCTTGACTGGAAGAGAGTTAAGACTTATGCAAGTACAGTTGCTTACTACAGGGGTCTTAATAAGATTATGGACGTATATACGCCATTTGGTGATGATACAACAACATCTAAAAATACAATGCAGTTTATTTCACAAAGCGGAAACTTAATTGCATATACAATTTCAAATAATACATCTAATAAAGCTAATGAGTGGGGCAAGGTTGCAGTTCTTATGAACAGCGGAACATCTGCTCAGACAGTATCAGTTCCGGGCAACTGGGTAGTAGTTGCAAATGAGAATGAAGCGGGAGTAAAGAGTTTAGGCACAGCTTCCGATTCATATTCAGTACCTGCTCGTTCCGGTGCAATTCTTGTTGAGTCTTCCTCATATAAGGACTTTAGCGATAACTACAACTATGGAAAGCTTACGACAAATCATTATGTGAACGGTACACTGACTAAGACAACTACCGCAAAGTATAAGATTGGTACAAAGTATCACGCTCTTAAGGATGAAGAAATTCTTATGACAAACAGTATTACCAAGACAGAGGGTAAAACTTCCGGTACGTTTACAGGCGATACAACTGTAAATTACTACTATGATTCAAACGGTAAGGTTATCGGTACACTTCAGGTTAATTATCTTGATCAAAACGGAAATAGCGTAACACCTACAATGAGTTATAGCATTGAAAAAGACGAGGAGTACAGCATTCCTGTATGTGCAGTAGAAGGATATCAACTTGATACAGACAAGTATCCGTCAAGTACAACCGGCACATTTAACGGCATAGACAAGACTATTACATTTACTTATAAGCCGCTTGATTCACAGGAAATAACAGTCCATTATTATAATTTAAAGAGATTCTCACCGGTATTTTGTTATGCATATACCGATGACGGTGATGAACCGCTTGGTGCATGGTCAACACAATCAGGTTCAGCCGGTGTTATGACACAGGAAAACGGATATTGGTACACTATTAAGATTCCTCTTTCATCTTGTAAGGTAATGTTCCATGGTGGTTCAGGTCAGGGACAGGAACCCGGACAAAATGAACCGGGTTATGCTGTAGCAGGTGAATGTTATTGCTACAATGGCACAGTGCAGTACAGTTCAACATTAGTAACATCATATATTGATATTAATACCGGTGCAAAGCTTAAGGCTGATGTTGTAGAGCCGGGTACAAAGTATAGCACAGACACATATACAACGACCGGTGATGATACATTAGGAAATCTTGTTGCCACACCTGCTAATGCTTCAGGCTTCTGCCAACCTGGTGTTACAAATGTAGTCTACTTATATGATACAGGCAGTGTAAGCCCAACTGATGAATCTAATACAATATCGGAAGAAACCTATATTTTAGGTGACTCAAACTGCAACGGAAAATTAAATATTAATGACGTTACATATATTCAGCAGTACCTTGCAAGTATTACATTCTTTGATGAAAACAATGTAAGAAATGCTAATGTTGACGGGGACAGCAGAGTTTCAATTAAGGACGCTTCATATATTCAGAGATTCTTACTTGGTATAAATGTACCTTATGAAATAGGTAAAGAGTTAGAAGTAAAACAGGAAAATAATCCAACAACTCCATCAACAAGCTCAGATTCAACGACACCTGTTACAACTACAACACCGGTTACTCCAACTTTCCCTGAAATACCCGTAGACGGAGAAACAGCAACTGTTAAGTTTAGTAACTCGTTTAATTGGAGCGGTACAATTTATTGTTACCATTGGATGGACGGTGAAACTCCGGCTTGGCCCGGTGATGTTATGACAAAATCAGGTGATGACGGATACGGTCATGACCAATATTCAATTGAAGTTCCTATTGGGTCGAATGTCATCTTCACTAACGGAACAATACAGACAGTTGACCTTGTATTTAACGGAGAAACAGGTTTCTATCCTGAAAGTGCAAATAGCGAGGGTAAATATACCTGTGGTTCATGGTAAATATTAAGTATTAAATTAGAGGTCATCCCAAAGGATGACCTCTTTAAATAAAGAAAGGCATATTATGAAGCTACAAAAGAAAGTTTACGCATTGATTATGGTTCTTTCATTAATGATAACAATGCTATGTTCAACGACTATAGTTTTCAACAGTGCAACTGCAACAATAGATTATACCTATACAGGTCGTTATAGTGAAAATTCAGGTTTTGCACAAGGCACAATTAAGCTTAATGCAAGTTCAGGCACATATTGGCTTTATTGGGCTGATGATGAAAAAGCTCTTGATGGCTATACCGAGATTGCAAAGCTTACAATAAGTTCCGGATCTGCGACTCACTATATGTACGAGCAAACTGCAATTCCGGCAGATGCAACAAAGCTTATTGCGATTCAGTCAACTTCAGAGCCTGCAACTAAAACAGTTGCTTGCGCTGACGCAGTATATACAATTCCCGCAAACAAACGATCGGAATATACAAGTTCTGACAAAAAGTACAGCTTTGCATCTTATTCTGATATACATATGGACAGTAACTTAAGTGCATATAAGTATTGCAAAATTCACTTTGAAAAGGCTTTACAGACTGCTGCCAACAGAAATGTTGATTTTATTATAGGGTCAGGCGACTATGCTCACAGTGAAGGAGGAAGTGCTTCAGTACAAGCAAAGGATTGGAAGCTTTATCAGAAGATTCTTGCACAGTCGGAATACTGCAATCCTATTTATGAAGCAATAGGTAACCATGAGCTTTGGCCGGGGGCAGAAGTAGGAACAAAGAATTTTATTAATGCTACAGGACTTGAAGATTCAAACAATACTGCGACAAAAGCATATTTTGAAAAGACCTTGAATGGGGATCACTTTATTTTTATGTCCCTTGAAGCAGGTTTCTATCCTGACAGAACAGATGAATTTTCAACAGAGCAGCTTGATTGGCTTGAGGGACTTCTTGAGAAGTATTCCGGTGATGGCAAAAACATTTATATTATTGAACATTCGCTTTTCTATAAATACGGTGCCGGTGATACAACAACAGATACTCCATATTACGATATTCCTTTAAGTGATGATCAGCCTTCCACAAGAAGATTTAAATCCCTGTTGGAAACGTATAAGGACACAATTTTTATATCAGGGCATACACATATTGCTTTTTCAGAGCAGTTTAACTATTCTGATAATAATGATACATCAGGTCAGATGATACACAACAGTTCAGTCGGAGGAACACGTCATATTGAAAACGGCAGCCTTCAATATACATATTATGAGGATCAGACAGAGGGCTATATTGTTGATGTATATGACAACGGGATAATCTTTAATGGTGCAAACCTTTATTACAATGAATATGATCCAAACTGCTGTTACCTTGTAAGAACATCAAAGCAGGCATATGAAAGTATGACCTCAACAGAGGCAACAACAAAGGCTACAACAGATTCACAGACTTTACCTTCACAGACCTTAACTGCAACATCATACTTTTTAAAAGGTACATTTAACAGTTGGGGTACATCAAATCCTTTTTATGAAACAACCGATCCTAATGTCATTTCAACTGTAATTAATCTCAATGCAGGTACATATACATTTAAAATTAACTATTACAACAACGATTACAACACTTGGTACGGCAATAATGGTACTATCGAAGATACTACTAAAAAAACCTCAAATGGCGGTTGGGTAATGAATACATCCGACGGTAACTGTACTTTGATAGCAACCGGCGGTTACTATACATTTCTCTTTGACACCTCAACTAAGAAGCTAAATCTGCTTTATTCAACTACAGTAGAAACTCAGCCAACAACTGAAGAAACAGAGTCTGAATCTACAATTTCTGAGAAATATAATCTGGGGGATGTAAATGGTGATGGTATTATTAATGTATCTGATGCTACAATAATTCAAAAATATTCAGCAAAAATAATTACATTAACAGATGTTCAGCTTGCAGCAGCCGATACAGATAGTGATGGGAATGTTAATGTTAACGATGCCACAGTAATTCAGAAATATGCGGCAAGCCTTATTACAACTTTCAACGACGCTAATGAGAAGAGCAACTTATATTCCACAGGATTAACTTTAGAAGACGCAAAGGAATATCTTGACCTGTATTACAGATACAGCTCATATGATTGCTATCAGGCGCTTAAAAAGGCTTATATGAATGAAGAAAGCGAATCTACAATTAATTCTCTTATTGATAGCTTGTTGGAAGTAGTTGATCCGTCAAATGTTGATGGTAATAATGAATATACAATATATTTTGAGAATAAAAATAACTGGTCAAACGTGTATGTATATTGCTGGACAGGAGAGAGTTATGAAGCTTCTTTTCCGGGAAAGGTTGCAACATATGTTGGTAAAAACTCATCAGGCACTTCTATTTACAGCTATAAAATAAATCTTGATGACTACGCTAATGTTGTATTCAGCAATGGTTCAGGACTTCAGACAAAGGATATTGAGTTAACTGATAATAACATATGTTATTATCCTACCACAACAGATGATAAAGCAACTGTTGGTTCATATGCTTTTAACATCAGTATGATAGTAGGATAAATATAGAATCCTGCAAAATGACAGCCTATAAAATTATTTACACAAAATTTTATGTGTTGTCGATAATTAATACCGGCGAAAAAATTAGCTATGGTCAAAAATATGTAAATCATGGAAAATTAGAATTTAAAAAGTAAATACAAACGAAAACACACCGAATTAAAAGTCGGTGTGTTTTTGTATATAAGAAATTATAATATTATCTATTATTACTGCTCAAAAAACTTGTCGTGAATAGCAGCAACAGCTCTGTCAGCGTCTTTCTTATCAATAAGAACAGAAACCTTAATCTCAGAAGTAGAAATCATCTGGATATTAATCTGTGCGTCATAAAGAGCCTCAAACATTTTTGTAGCAACACCGGCATGACTTTCCATACCGGCACCAACGATAGAAATCTTGGCAACATCAGTGTTGCAGATAAGCTCCTTTGCACCGTGGTTTTCAACATATGTTTGCAGACAAGCCTTTGCTTCCTCTGTTCTGTCCTTAGCAACTGTGAAAGAAATATCTTTTTTGCCGTCGTGACCGATAGACTGAAGAATAATGTCGATATTAATATTTTTAGCAGAAAGCTTTGAAAACATTTTAAATGCAAGACCCGGCTCGTCAGGAATACCTGTTACTGAAATTCTTGCTACATCTGTGTCCTTTGCAACACCGCTGATTAACATTTTTTCCATTTTTGACTTCTCCTTTACAATTGTACCCGGTGCTTTAACTAAGCTTGAAAGCACCTCTAATTCTATATTATACTTTTTAGCCATTTCAACTGAACGGTTATTAAGAACCTGTGCGCCAAGTGTAGCAAGCTCAAGCATTTCGTCATAAGAAATTTCCTTAAGTTTTGTAGCGTTAGGAACTTTACGTGGGTCAGCAGTATATACGCCCTCAACATCTGTGTAAATCTGGCACAAATCAGCGTGCATAGCAGCAGCTATTGCAACGGCAGAAGTGTCAGAGCCGCCACGACCCAGAGTTGTAATATCGTCATAACGTGAAAGGCCCTGGAAACCTGCAACAACAACAATGCATTTTTTGTCAAGTTCTTTCTGAATACGGTTTGGTTGAATTCGTCTGATACGTGCGCTTGTGTGCGCAGAGCTTGTTTGAAAGCCTGCCTGCCAGCCAAGTAGTGATACTACAGGGTAGCCAAGTTTTTCAATAGCCATAGCAAGCAAAGAAATTGAAATCTGTTCGCCTGCTGCAACAAGCATATCTTTTTCTCTTTTTGATGCGTTAGGATTAATTTTATTACCCTTGGCAATTAAGTCATCAGTTGTGTCGCCCTGAGCAGAAACAACAACTACAACGTCATTACCCTTGTCATAAGTTTCGGTAACAATTCTTGCTACGTTGAAAACTCTTTCAGTGTCAGCGACAGAGCTACCTCCAAATTTTTGGACAATTAAACTCATTTGAATACTCCTCCATATTATAAATCACCAATTCTGATTTTTGATAATACATTTATGCCACAGTTTTCAAGATCAAATGTCTTACTTTCAATTTCCTGAATTTTAAGAATAGGTGTAACTACTGCAAATGTGTCAGTAATTGCTTCCTTAGGTTCAATTACTGTAATATCGCCGAATACTTCCTTAACCTTTGCAATAGCTGTGGCTTTGTTTTCAGCAGAAAGTCTTAGGTAAATTGCAGTCTTTGATTCATTATATGGCAGTATACTGTCATTTGTGCTATCAGCCCAAAACAGGAACTTTCTGGTTTTAAGGTGCTTACAGCAGTCAACAATATCAGCTACAACAGCTGAAGCGGTTGGAAGCTTACCTGCACCCTTACCATAGAATACTACATCACCTGTACAGTCGCCTCTTACCATAATGCCGTTGAATTCATAGTCAATGTTAGCAAGCTGGCTCTTTTTAGGGATAAGCATTGGAGCAACAAGTATATCCATTTTGCCGTCCTCAACTATCTTAACCTTACCAATAAGCTTAATAACACTTTTGTATGCAGAAGCATATTTTACATCATCAAGAGTGATTTTTGTAATACCCTCTGTGTGAACATTGTCAGGATAAACGTGCTTTCCAAATGCAAGAGAAGCAAGAATACAAATCTTGCGGCAAGCATCGTGACCTTCAACGTCAGCTTCAGGATTACGTTCTGCAAAGCCTAAGTCCTGCGCAAGCTTTAAGGCTGTGTCAAAATCCATATCCTCAGCAATCATTTTTGTAAGAATGAAGTTTGTAGTACCGTTAAGAATACCTGCAACCTCTTTAACATTGTTTGCAACAAGGCATTGGTTCATAGGACGTATAATAGGAATACCGCCGCCTACAGAAGCCTCAAAAAGGAAGTTTGCATTATTATCTTTAGCAATGGCAAGAAGCTCTGCGCCCTTGGCGGCCACAAGCTCCTTATTAGAAGTAACTACGCTTTTGCCTGCCTTTAACAGCTTTTTAGTGTAATCATAAGCGGGGTTAATTCCGCCCATAACTTCAGCAACTACTCTTACCTCAACATCATTAAGAATGTCATCAAAATTCTTTGTGAATCTGTCAGCCAGTGGAGAATCAGGAAACTCACGTAAATCAAGTATATGCTTAATATAAATTTCTTCGCCAATACTTGAGAAAAGTTTGTTTTTGTGTGTTGAAATAATTTCGGCAACACCTGAGCCTACAACACCATGTCCCATAATTGCTACTGATATCATTATCTATTCCTCCATAAAATTAATCTGTCTTATTCCTCAGCCTGATAAGCAACAACTGTAGCTGCTGCGGTTGCAATCTGAGTTGCTATTTCCGTAGGAGCGGCCTCAGTTGAGACTGCTCCGGAAGCATCAGGCTCTGTACCACCGTTTGCAGAACCTCCACCGTAAGGGCTTACAACAACTTGTGAACCGGAGTTCCCGTTTCCTGAGCCGATGTATCCGTCAGCATAGTAATCAACATAAACACCGGAACTGTTTGAAGGCATATTATCCTCAGTGTAATATCCCACATATTTTCCCTCCGTAGCATTGCCAACATTGTAGGTTTGCCCGTTTGATGCATTAAAGTTTGCCTCAATAATTGTAGGGGGCTGAGTGTATTCCTTATGCTTTTTATCACTTAGGTAATGTCCCATTACATCAGAAAAAAGTGTGGTTGCGGTACGTTGACCGGTAATAGAAATCGTCTTAGGTGAATCAAAGCCTGTCCATACTGCAAGCGAAGCATAGGGGCTTAGACCGCAGAACCAAGAGTCCTTGTCCTCATCGGTTGTGCCTGTTTTACCTATTATATCCCACCCGGATACTCTTGAGTATGCAGCGTTTGTGTGGGCACAATATGTAACATTATAGTGAAGCAGTCTGTTCATAATGTATGCTGTTTCCTGAGAATATGACTGCAAGGGAATGGTATCTCTGTTATCAATAATAATATTATCATCAGCGTCTGTTACGTAATAGTAGGTGTATGGTTTGTAGTATAAACCGCCGTTACCCATATAAGTAAAAGTAGCAGCCATTTCTCTTACTGTAACACCACCGTTAAGACCGCCGATGGAAAGTCCGCCGGCATTTACCTTGTCAGCTTCCTTAAGATGAGAAAATCCCTGTAATGTAACAACCTGTTCATAAGCATTTTCAGGGTAAATCATATTCATAACCTGAGCGGCAGTTGCGTTTGCAGACCACTCGATTGCGTCGGGTAAAAGCATATTACCTTTGTATCCGCTGTACCAGTTATTAGGACCTGAAACAAGCTGTCCGTTTACAACTTTATACTTTGGCAAAGGCTCGTCCTTTACAACAGAACTGTAGTAAAGCTTTTTTTTCTCAATAGCATATGGATAAACTACAACAGGCTTAATTGAAGAACCCGGCTGTAAAGTTGACATCGTGGCACGATCAAAAAGAAGGTTGGAATTTTTTTTAAGCGAAGAGCCTACCGTAGCAATAATTCTGCCGTCCATACCTATCATTGTTGCAGCACATTGCATATTTGTGTCATATGTTTTGTTAATGTTAACAGCAGCGTTTTCAAGGTAATTTTGAGCATCAACATCCATAGCACAATAAATTTTCAAGCCTTCAGTATAAATCTTGTCGGAAGCCGCCTTTTCGCTGATGTTATAATACTGAGCCAAATCTTCCCTTAAATCATAGTACAGCTCATCAATATACCAGTTCTGAACCTTGCTTTTAATGTTTTTCTTATTGCTTGATTTGTATCCTACAAATTTCATATTGGAGGATTCTTTCATAGCTTCATTATACTCAGCTTCAGTAATTTTCTTCTGGTCAAGCATTTCAGATAAAACTGTTTCCCGTCTTTCCTTGTTGTTTTCCGGATAATAAAGAGGATTGTATTTACTTGGATTTTGAGTAATTCCAGCAATAGCGGCACATTCTGCAATTGAACACTCATCAATGTTTTTGCCAAAATAAAGATTTGCTGCAGCCTGAACACCCTGACAATTGCTGCCGAAGTTTACAACGTTAAGATAAGCCTCAAGAATTTCGTCTTTGGTGTACTCGGTTTCCAGCTTTAAAGCCTTTACAATTTCTCTTATTTTACGGTTTAGTGAAACTTCGTTGTCATCAGTAATATTTTTAATAAGCTGCTGAGTGATTGTGGAACCGCCGTAGCTAGCTTTACCTGATGAAAGGTTAAATACAGCTCCTGCTGTTCTTGCCCAGTCAACACCTTTATGTTCATTAAAACGCTTATCTTCAATAGCAATAACAGCGTCACCCATATATTTAGGTATTTTGTTAAAGGCTACCCAAACACGGTTTTCCGTTGAATAAAGAGCTTGATATTTTTTGAAATCACCATTGTCATTCTTTATGTAGATAAAGCTTGTCTGGTTTATTTCCTTAGCTCTCAAGTCAATACCTGTTGGCTCTGCAGCAATTCCGCCTATGTAAATTGCAAGTGAAGCACCCACAATTATTCCTGCAGCAACAAAAACCATAAAAACTGTAAAGAAAACACGACCTATAGCTTTAAAAACTCTTTTGACAGGATTTTCATATTCTATATTATCTTCTTCACGTTCGGAAAACTTACTAATGTCTGTTTCACGCATAGGATAATCTCCTTAATACTTCTAAATATAAATGCATTTTTCTTTTATTTCAAAACCAAAATATGTGGAGTAGAACATTACTCTCCGCTATTATAACATTATTATGGTAAAAAATAAACCTTTTGAGGCATTTTATTTTAAAAAAGTCATAGAAAATCCCGAAATAAATGAAGAAAAAAATATGAATATTACCGATAAAAATGTAAAAAATGAACTTGTAAGTATTTTGATTAATGTTTTGAGGTATAGGAATGAAAAGACTTGTTATTTTAACCGGAGTGATAATTTATATTCTCTTTGCTGTTTCAGCTTTTATTGCAATAGCTTCCGAGGAAAAAACAGTTGATGCACAGGTGGTTGACGCAACAGAAAGGGAAACTGCCTCTGAAGCTACTGAGGAAAGCTATATTGTGAGAACAGAGAAAGGCTTTATAGTTGTAGCAGATAATAAAAATAAAGAGGTACTGTGGAAAACAGATACCCTTGTTTCTATGCTTCCAAAAGAGGATATAAATAGGCTTAAAAAGGGAATAACGGCAAGAAACAGAGAAGAGTTGAGAAGTATTTTGGAGGACTTTTGCAGTTAATAAATTCAAGGGGTTCTGCTTTTGACTTTTTAAATTTTCTAAGCTTTAATGGCGATGACTAATAATCCTAAATATTACATTTACCCATTGACAATTAATACACTTTTATAGTAAAATTGTTACAATAATGGGAATATTATTTGTGGAAGTATATACTGAAGCATTTACACATAAATTTCAGTTTTTGCTTTAGTAAAGTTCCGCAGAAAGGATTATACATATGGTTTCAACAATAATCAACGAACAGCTTTCAATTCAATATCCTATTTTTCAAGGCGGTATGGCTTGGGTTGCTGATGCAAGCCTGGCTTCTGCAGTAAGTAATGCGGGAGGTTTAGGACTTATTGCGGCAATGAATTCAAACGGCGAACAGCTCAGAGAAGAAATCAGAAAATGCAAAAAGCTTACAGACAAGCCTTTCGGTGTAAATATTATGCTTATGAGTCCATTTGCTGACGAAGTAGCAGATGTTGTTATTGAGGAAGAAATAAAAGTTGTAACAACAGGTGCAGGTAATCCCGGAAAATATATGGGAAAATGGCTTGCAGCAGGTATTAAGGTTATTCCTGTTGTTCCTTCAACAGCTCTTGCGAAACGTATGGAAAAGCTTGGAGCCTTTGCAGTAATTGCAGAAGGCGGTGAAAGCGGTGGTCATGTTGGTGATTTAACAACAATGGCTCTTGTACCACAGGTTGTTGATGCAGTTAATATTCCTGTAATTGCAGCCGGAGGCATTGCAGACGGCAGACAGGTTGCTGCTTGCTTTATGCTTGGTGCAGTTGGTGTACAGGTCGGAACATGTTTTCTGGTTGCTGAGGAATGTACTATTTCTCAGGCATATAAGGATAAAATCTTAAAAGCTAAGGATATTGATACAGTTGTTACAGGTAAAAGACTCGGTCATCCTGTAAGATGTATCAAGAGTAATTATACACGTGAATATACAAAGGCAGAGTATAACTCATCGGAGGTTTCCGATGAGGAGCTTGAAGAAATGGGTGCCGGAGTATTAAGGCTTGCTGCAAGAGAGGGCGATGTAAAAAAAGGCTGTGTCCTTGCGGGACAGGTTGCTTCAATGGTTACTAAGGAAGAGCCATGTAAGGATATAATTGAAGATTTATTTGTAAATGCTGAAAAGGTTTTAGGCGGTGCGAATAAATGGGTAAGATAGCTTTGGTCTTTTCAGGACAGGGTGCTCAGTACACAGGTATGGGTAAGGATATTTGCGAAAATTCAAAAGCTGCCAAGGCAGTTTTCGATATGGCAGACAGTATAAGAAAGGGTACTTCCTCTCAGTGCTTTACAGCAGATACATCAGAGCTTTCAGTGACGGTTAATACCCAGCCATGCGTGTTTACTGTTGACCTTGCAATGGCAAGAGCGGTTGCTGAAAAAGGAATTAAGATTGACTGTGTTTCAGGATTTTCACTAGGTGAAATTGCAGCCCTAGCATTCAGCGGAATTTTAAGTGATAAACAAGCATTTAAGCTTGTGTGCAAGCGTGGCGAGCTTATGGATAAGGCTGCAAAGGCAAATCCGGGAGCAATGCTTGCCGTAATGAAGCTTACAGCAGAAGAGATTGAAAAAATCTGTTCTGAATTTGAAGATACATATCCCGTAAATTACAACAGTCCTGCACAGACAGTTGTAGCAACAAAGGAAGAAAACGTTGAAAAATTAATTAATGCATTTTCAAATGTAAAGGGCAGGGCAAAGCGCCTTTCAGTAAGCGGAGCATTCCACTCACCCTTTATGTCTGAAGCTGCAAAGGGACTTTTGGAATATATGTCAGATGTTGAATTTGACGTTCCTAAGATTCCTGTGTATTCAAACTTTACGGCAAAGCCTTATGAGGGCGACTTTAAGGCTTTGGTAAAAGCTCAGATAGAAAACCCTGTAAGATGGCAGGCAATAGTTGAAAATATGGTTAAGTATGGTGTAGATACTGTTATTGAGGTTGGTGTCGGAAAAACTCTTACAGGTCTTATAAAGAGAATCAACGGTGATATAAAAGCTGTTAAGGTTGAGAATACAAGTGACCTTAAAGCTTTAGATATTTAAAGGAGAAAGCTATGAATTTTGAAGGTAAAGTTGCAGTTGTAACAGGTGGTTACAGCGGAATTGGTATGGCTGTTGCAGAAAAGCTTGCTAAAGGCGGAGCCGATATTGCACTTGTAGGCTTAGGTTCAAAGGAAGAAGCTCTTGAGCTTATAAGTAAAATCGGCGTCAAGATTAAGGCGTATGATTGTGATGTAAGCGACTTTGAAGCAAGTAGCAATGCGGTAAAGAAAATTATTGCTGAATTTGGAAAGATTGATATTCTGGTAAACAATGCAGGTATATGCAAAGACAAGCTTGTTCTCAATATGGAGGAAAGTGATTTTGACGCAGTAATCAACGTAAATCTTAAGGGCGCATTCAATATGATTAAGCACACATATAAGTCATTTATGCGCCAAAGAAGTGGCAGAATTGTAAATATGGCATCAATTGTAGGTATAAACGGCAACGCAGGACAGGCTAATTATTCAGCCTCTAAAGCAGGATTGATTGGCGTAACAAAGTCAGTTGCAAGAGAGCTTGCTGCAAGAAATGTTACTGTAAATGCTGTAGCACCCGGCTATATTGACACAGCTATGACGCAGGCTTTGTCTGATAAAATTAAAGATGAAATTGCTTCATCTATTCCAATGAAAAGACGTGGCAAGCCTGAAGATGTTGCAAATGTTGTTGAATTTTTATGCAGCGATGCAGCAGCATATGTTACTGGTGAAGTTATTCGTGTTGACGGCGGCATAGCAATGTAAAAGGGAGAGCACAGCACTATGAGAAGAGTTGTAGTTACAGGTATCGGAGCAATTACACCGGTTGGAAATGATGTTGCAACAATGTGGAGCAATATGCTTCAGGGTGTATGCGGAATTGATAAAATCACAAAATTTGATACAGAAGGTTTAACTGTGAAAATTGCAGGTGAAGTTAAGAACTTTGACCCAACAACTGTAGTTGAAAAAAGAGATTTAAGAAAAACTGATATGTACACAATCTTTGCTTTAGGTGCAGCACAGGAAGCTATGAATGACAGCGGACTTGCTGGCAAAATTGATCCAAAGCGAATTGGTGTATATGTAGGTGCCGGTATCGGAGGTCTTTATACGTTTTTTGAAAATACACAGGCATTTCTTGAAAAAGGACCCAGAAAGGTAAGCCCTCATTTTATCCCAAAAATGATTGGCAATATAGCCTGTGGACAAATTGCAATTAAATATAATGCACAGGGACCTACATTAGCTCCTGTATCAGCTTGTGCAACCGGTTCAAATGCAATAGGTGAGGCATTCCATGCCGTTAAAGACGGATATGCAGACGCTATTATTACCGGTGGTGCAGAGTATGTTTTACATCCTCTGACAATTGCCGGCTTTGCAAATATGAAAGCACTGTCAACAACAGAAGACCCTAAGAAAGCCTCAATTCCTTTTGATGTAAACCGTAACGGCTTTGTTATGGGCGAAGGTGCAGGTATGTTAGTCCTTGAAGAATATGAGCATGCTAAGTCAAGAGGCGCAAAGATTTACGCTGAAATGATTGGCTACGGCAACACTTGTGATGCTCACCACGTAACAGCTCCGTCACCTGACGGTGAAGGTCTTGCAGAAGCAATTCGAATTGCATTTAAAGAGGGTAATGTTACTGATGATGATGTAATTTACTTTAACGCTCACGGTACAAGTACACCTATGAATGATAAAACTGAAACAATGGCTGTTAAGAGTGCATTAGGCAAAAAGGCTTATGATGTATCAGTAAGCTCAACAAAGTCAATGACAGGTCATATGCTGGGTGCCACAGGAGCAGTAGAAGCTATTGTATCAATTTTGGCAGTTAAGGAAGGGAAAATCCCTCCTACAATCGGCACAACAGACCTTGATCCTGAATGTGATCTTGATTACACATTAGGCAAAGCAAAGAATAGAGATATCACCGTAGCAGCTTCCACCAACCTTGGCTTTGGGGGTCACGATGCTTGCATTGTATTTAAGAAAATTTAGCGGAGGTACTTATGTATAGTTTAGACGAGTTAAAAAAGTTAATTAAAATTCTTGAGGAAAGTCAGTTGACTTCCATTAAAATATCTGATAAAACAGATTCAGTTTGTATTGAAAAGGCTCCTGCAGCAGTGCCTGCCGTAACTTATACTGCAACAGCACCTGCCGTAGATATGTCTGCACAGACTGTTCAGGTGGCCGAACCGATTCCTTCAGGAAAAACAATAGACAGCCCAATGGTAGGTGTGTTCTATTCTGCTCCAAACCCTGACAGCGAACCTTTTGTAACCATAGGTCAGGAAGTTAAGAAAGGTGACATAATTTGCATTATTGAAGCTATGAAGATTATGAATGAAATTACAGCAGAAGAAAACGGTAAGGTTACAGAGATTCTTGTAAACGATGGCGATGTTGTAGAATACGGACAGCCAATTTTCAGAATAGGTTAAGGAGTTACTATGAATCAGGAACAGATTAAAAAAATAATACCACATCGTGACAATATGCTCCTTGTACAGGAGGCGGAGCTTATTGATGAAACAACTACCCACGGTAAATATACAATCAGCGGAGATGAGTTCTTTTTAAAAGGTCATTTTCCCGGGAATCCTATTGTACCGGGAGTTATTTTATGTGAAATGATGGCACAGTCAAGCTGTGTAATGCTTGCGGACAAGTGCAAGGGCGCTACACCTTACTTTACAAAAATGGATAACGTAAAGTTCAAGGGTATGGTAAGACCCGGCGATACATTGGAGTCAACCTGTACACTTACACGCTCTCGCGGTAATTTCTATTTTATAAGTGCCAAGGGCTACGTTGACGGCAAGCTGTGTGTAAGTGCAGATTTCAGCTTTGCACTGATTAGGTAATTTACTTCTGGAAGTGACACAATGTTTAGTAAAATTCTTATTGCTAACCGTGGAGAAATAGCAGTACGCATTATTCGTGCCTGCAGAGAAATGGGAATCTCCACAGTTGCAATTTATTCTAAAGCCGACAAAGACGCAATGCACGTTCAGCTTGCTGATGAAAGCTATTGCGTTGGCGACAGCATAGTTGCAGACAGCTACCTTAATATACCTGCGATTTTAACCGTAGCTATTCAAAGCGGTGCTCAGGCTATTCACCCGGGATATGGACTTTTGTCGGAAAATGCAAAATTTGTTCAGCTTTGTGAACAATGTAATATTGAATTTATCGGACCAACCTCTGAAATGATTTCTCTTCTTGGTGACAAAGACAAGGCTCGTAAAACTATGAGAGCTGCCGGAGTACCTGTAACTCCGGGTACAGATATTCTTGAAAGTGTTCAGGAAGCTAAGGAAAAAGCAGCGGAGATTGGTTATCCGTTACTTATAAAAGCTCGCAGCGGCGGAGGAGGACGAGGAATCCGTCTAGTAAAATCTGCTAATGAGTTTGAAAAAGCATATAATAGTGCTTATGCCGAAGCAGTGTCTGCATTTGGGGACGGTGCATTGTACATAGAAAAATTTCTTAAACCGGTTAAGCATATTGAAATGCAGCTATTGTGCGATAAAAAGGGTAACGCTCTTTGTCTGGGTGAACGTGAGTGCTCCGTTCAAAGACATAATCAAAAGCTTATTGAGGAAAGTCCGTCACCATCAATTTCTGAGTATACCCGTAAAGCAATGATGGAGACTGCAATCAAAGCTGCTCATGCTGTAAACTATAATTCTGTGGGTACAGTTGAATTTCTTTATGACAAAGAGGACAACTTCTACTTTATGGAAATGAACACAAGACTACAGGTTGAGCATGGTGTTACGGAAATGGTAACAGGTATGGATCTTGTACAGTGGCAGATAAGGGTAGCTGCCGGTAAGGAACTTACAAGAACTCAAGACGATATTTATTTTCATGGTCATACTATTGAGTGCAGAATTAACGCTGAAGACCCGGAAAGAAACTATATGCCAAGCTGTGGAAGAATTACAGGTTTACATATTCCCGGTGGCTCTTTCGTTCGTTTTGATACGGCACTTTATCAGGATTATGTTATTTCGCCTTTCTATGATTCAATGATTGGTAAGGTTATTGTCCAGGGAAGAAATCGTGAGCTTGCTATTCGTAAAATGAAGATGGCATTGTCTGAGCTTTCGGTTAAGGGAATTAAAATCAATCGTGACCTTATGATTGATATTCTTTCTGCAAAAGAGTTTGCAGATGGAAGCTATACAACAGATTTTATGGAAAACTTTGAAAAAAAGAAAAAGCAAAAAAGAGGATAAATAATGGACTTGTTTGCATTTATAAAACCTAAAAATGAGCTTGAGGGCAGTGAAGGTACAGTTGAAAATCATCCTTATGTTCCTGATGAAATGTGGATAAAATGTCCGGAATGTAATACTATGCTTTTATCTACAGACGTTGAGGAAAATTTTCAGGTTTGCTCTCATTGTAACCACCATTTTCGCCTTAACGCAAGACAGAGAATACAACTTCTGGCTGATAAAGATACTTTTGTGGAAATGGATGGAGAGCTTGAAAGCAAAAATATTATCAATTTTCCGGATTATGATAAAAAGCTTAGCAAAAGTAAAGAAAAGACAGGTGAAAAAGAGTCTGTAATCTGCGGCGTCTGTAATATTTCAAGAATTACTACTGTATTGGTTTGCATGGAGCCTGGTTTTATGATGGCTTCAATGGGTACTGTTACCGGTGAAAAAATCACTCGTGCTTTTGAGTATGCAACTGAGCATATGCTGCCTGTAGTTGTTTGTGCAGCATCAGGTGGAGCCAGAATGCAGGAAGGTATACTTTCACTTATGCAGATGGCAAAAACCTCAGGTGCAGTTAAAAAGCATAGTGATGCAGGACTGCTGTATATTACTGTTCTTACTGACCCTACAACAGGCGGTGTAACAGCTTCCTTTGCTATGGAAGGAGATATTATTCTTGCAGAGCCAAAGGCTTTAATTGCATTTGCCGGTCCTCGGGTTATTGAGCAGACTATAAGACAAAAGTTGCCAAAGGATTTTCAGACATCAGAGTTTGTTTTGCAGAAAGGTTTTGTAGATAAGGTAGTAAGCCGTCAGTATCTTAAAGATACACTAAGACACATTCTTGCAATACACAATTATGGGGAGGTACAGCTATGAGAGCATTTGATAAGGTATTAGCTGCTCGTGATGCAAATAAGCTTACCTCAATCGATTATATTAATAATCTGTTCAGCGACAGTTTTGTTGAGCTTCACGGTGACAGAAATTTTGCTGACGACAAGGCTGTTATAGGTGGTATCGGATTGCTTAACGGAATGCCGGTAACTGTAATCGGCCTTGAAAAAGGCAGAAACACAAGAGAACGTATGGAGCGCAACTTTGGTATGGCTCACCCGGAAGGATACAGGAAAGCTTTGCGCCTGATGAAACAGGCTGAAAAATTTCACAGACCGGTACTTTGCTTTGTTGATACAAGCGGCGCCTATTGTGGTATCGGAGCAGAGGAAAGGGGTCAGGGCCACGCAATTGCAACTAATCTTATGGAAATGATGGCGCTTAAAACTCCAATCCTTTCTGTATTTATCGGTGAGGGTGGCTCAGGAGGAGCGTTAGCTTTGGCTGTAGCAGATGAAGTGTGGATGCTTGAGGATTCCGTATATTCAGTTATTTCCCCTGAGGGCTGTGCAAGTATTTTGTGGAAAGACAGCTCAAAGGCCCCTGAAGCAGCTGAGAAGCTTAAAATGACAGCTCAGGATTTGTTTGACCTTGGAGTTATCGAGCGCGTTCTTCGTCAGCCAAAAGCGGAGGATAAGAAAATGTTTGAAAGTTTAAAGCTTCTTATTTGCAGAACCTTTGAGAAAAACCTTGCAGTTGATGGTGAAGAGCTTGCAAACCTACGTTATAAGCGTTTCAGAAAACTGGGAAATTAATTTATTTAGACTAAATCTTTATAACTTAGGCAATGATGTTCCTCGCTTGTAAGGCGGCGAGTGTCATTCACTGTTTCAGTGAAAGATTATAACTACCACTGAAACAGTGAGGAGCTAACGCTCCATCCCAGATACAATCTGTCGCAAGCTCTGTTTCAAGCAAACTTGCAGGAGCGTTGCTCCGATTTAAATAAATTAATGAATAATATTAATCGCCTCTACCTAAAATAAGGTAGAGGTGATTTTTAAAAGTGAACATTATTCATAATGAAGATATGCCGCAGGGTTTCCAAATGGCTATGTCGAAGAATTTCTGTGCAATGAAGTATTTTTCTAACCTGCCGAAAAAGCAACAAGCACAGGTAATTGAAAAGGCAAAAACAATGAACAGTAAGACTGATATGGAAAACTATGTGAGAGAACTGGGGAATATATATTAGATAAGGTTATCTCTATGTCAATAGTTGTGATAAACCTCCATAATTAGAGCATAATTTTAGTATATTATAACTTAGGTAATGATGTTCCTCGTTTGTAAGGCGGCGGGCGTCATTTACTGTTTCAGTGGGAGTTATAATCTCCCACTGAAACAGTAAGGAGCTAACGTTCCCATCCCAGATGCAATCTGTCGCAAGCTCCATTTTAAGCAAGCTTGCCGGAACGTTGCTCCGATTTAAATGTAAAAAATCGGGATAGTCTTTTGAAGCCACTCAGCCAAGGTTTCCTATGAATATCCTTTTTGCTTACGCAATGTACGGATGTTTTCGCTTAACATATAGTCAGTCTCCTTTGTATTTGTTTTGATACTGGTTCATATCGCCTTACAAATCAATTCTCTCAAAGCTTCGTATCGCCCGTTTCATTGATATCGCCGTCAGCAAGGCATATAAAATTGCTCCCATTGCGAGAACGCCCATCTGTAAGCCGATATGCGTAAAACCAAAAGCATTAAGTGCCGAGAGCCCCGGAATATGAAAGAGTATTTCCCCAATGCCTACGATTAAAAAAGCGGCGATGATGAAAATGACAAACGGTTTTCCGAATTTATACGCCGTTTTGAAAAAGCCGCCAACGAATACGGCATTGAACAGTCCTAAAATCAGGAGCACAAAACCGAGATACACAAGGTTAGCATTCATCAGGGCGTTATTTCTGTAAACCGCCATTTCGGATAAAGCTGTCATACGCACAAGCGTAGCAGCCGCTGTAAGTGCAAAATAACAGAACTCGATGAAAATGCAAAAGGCATATTTTGCCCGGACAACATCGCCTTTTGCGACAGGCAAAAGCACCGTGTATGTAACGTCGTTTGCTTCACGTGCCGTTTGGAAGGATTGGAACAGTCCAAAGCATGTAAAGAATGAACCAACCAAAATCGGATAGCCCGGTACGAAAGCAAGCAAGGCAAATGCTATGAATATATACGATAAGGGCGAAGCGGTAAGCTTCATTTCTTTTTTCAGCAGCTTCATCATCCTTGGTTGCTCCTTTCCATCCGCAGGATACTTTTCTCTAAGGGTTCACCGTTTTCGCAGTATCTTTCACAAAATTCATCCTTGGAGCAGCAAGCAGAGATACGTCCCTTTTGGATATACAGAATATCATCGGCGCACTTCTCAATATCCGAGGTGATATGGGTGGAAAACAGGATAGCAACACCTCGTTTTTTCAGTTTCATAAACAAATCAAGCAATTCATCTCTCGAAAACGGGTCAAGTCCACTGGTCGGCTCGTCCAAAATCAGAATTTCCGCCCTGTGGGAGAGAGCAAGCAGGAGGTTCAGCTTTACTTTCATACCATCGGATAGTTCCGACGGGGTTTTGCTCTCGTCGAGCGAAAACATTTCAAAATAGTCTCGATAGGCTCCCTCATCCCAATTCGGATAAAAGGTTTTCGTAACAGCGATGATGTCCTTTATCTTTTTCTTTGGATAGTAATTAACAGCTCCCGTTGAATAGCCAATTCGCCCCTTAATCTCCTGCTCATTCTCTGAAAACGGCAAGCCAAAAAAAGAAATTTCACCGCAGTCAGGGTGAACAAGTCCTAAAACGGATTTTATCGTTGTGGTTTTGCCTGCGCCGTTTCTGCCGATAAAACCGCAAATCCGACCTTTGTTCAGTTCAAAAGATATATCCGACAACGTAAAGGACGGGTATGATTTATCCAGATTCTTAATTTCACAAAGCGGCATTATTCATCCTCCTCTGCTGTTTCAAATATGGCGGCGGCGAACTGTGAAAACGACGATTTCGGAGGAATTGCAATCCCCTTTTTCTCATCGCCCAAAAGCACAACCGTATCCCCCGGCTTAATATCAAATATTTCTCTTGCCTGTTTCGGTATAACAATTTGCCCCTTTTCGCCAACAGTAGCAGTCCAAGCATATTTTCCCTTTGGCTTGCTCATTGAAAAACCTCCTTTTGATAAGTATGATTTGTATTACTAATTATACTTATTTTTTATTACCCTGTCAACAGGTATTTCACAAAGGGAATGTAACGCTTATATCTGCAAAAAAAAAATAGCCTTGAAACTCATATTTTCCACCATTTGCTCAAATATTGTTTTCTCCATAATCTAATCCTCCGCAATCCTGAATTTGAATTTTTAGATTGATGCATTCACGACTTTTACAAGGACATCATCAACCGCATCGATTTATCTACCGTCAGCAATTAACTTGTTTCTCAAAACATTTAAGCTGTTGATAATAATCCCTCCCTCGTATTCGTCCATTGCTATGCAGTATTTTGGCTATAGCATATCATTACCTCCTTTGCCAACATTGCAGCAAAGAGATTTATATTTGACGAATATGCGATTTTTTCGGGCAGAAAGAAAGACAGCACAGAAAGTATTTCTACCTTCTATACTGTCTTTTACTTTTACTTTTGCCTTTGCTAATGCCTATTAGGTTGTATTTGACTGCTGTTTTCAAATTACTGCCTTATGTGGCGTTAGCATTTGACTATTCCGGTCATTTATTAGTGTTTAGGCTTATATCTGTTATTTTGTGAGTCTTTTTTCTTGGAAATATAAACCTCATCTGTGTCATACTTACTGCGTTTTTTAATCTGTCTGCTTTGCTGATGTGAAGAAATTTGTCTGTTAGATACAGGTCGTTGACTTTCTCTTTGTTCAGGAATTTTATCAGTTCCGCTTGGCAGATTTCTATGCCTTGCGTTATTTACTTTTTTCTTTCGACGTACTGCAAGAATAATTAAAGTAACAATGATACCAACTGCAATAACTTCAAATCCAATACCTAAATAAAGTATCCATTCACCGTTGTCGCTTTTTCCGTCATTATTTTTAATGAAGTTAAAGTCATCAATATCGCTGTCATCATTTTGATTGGCATCTTTTAGCAGTTCTTCAATGTCTTTCCAGTCATCTTTTTGCAATGTATCAACATCAACGTCCTCATCATCAACATCATAAATTTCAGATTTTTTATTGTCAGCAGAAGTTGTGGATTTAGCTGCAGAGGTCGCTCTATATGCTGATGTAGCAGGAGCTACATAAGAACTTGTTGATTTTTTAGTAGCAGGAGCCACATAAGAACTTGTTGATTTTTTAGTAGCAGGTGCAACGTAAGATTTTGTTGGGGGATTAGTATATACATTTGCCGCTGTCGGGGGATTAGTATATACAGGTGCTGCTGTTGGTGCTTGTGTAACAACAGGTGGTGCCTCAGTAACAACATAATTATCGTCATCCGAAACAGCCATTACATTTATTGTGCAAATTGAAAGACAAAATATAATAGCAAAGATTATATAACTAAGCATGGATTTTTTATTCATCAAATGCACTTCCTTCCAAATTTAATAATTTAACTAATATTATTCCTCTGACTGTTCCTCTGTTGCTGCAGTTGTTTCTTCAGCCTTTACAAAGAATATATTAGAATCATAACTGTCGATTGCACCTGAATTTTTGCTTAGCTTATCTGACTTCAGCATATCTTCAGCAGTCTTTTCAATAAAGTCTGTGAAGTCCTCGGATTTCATATTCTGTAAAACAGATGAATGATTTGTTTCATTTTTTAAGTAATCATTAATATCATCATTAATGTCATTCTTTACGACAAGGTAAGCCATTGGACTGTCGCCGTCTGTACCGACAGTAACAACCTTAGCTTTGCCGCTATCAAGTGATTTTACTGCTTTAGCAATATCTGCATTATTGCTTTTAGTTGATGTAAGGAGCTCAACAGTATCCTTTACAGCAGCACTTTCTTCAATTTTTAATTCTTTAACACAGCTCTTTAATGCCTTATTAAAAGTAGTTTTGCCGTCATTAATGCTGTCTGCTAAATTTTCAAGTGTATTAACTGTACTTTTAATCTTCTTTTTACCGAATGCAACAGAAGTTGAGTTATTATCGGAATCTGTTTCAGATGTGTACATTTCTACAGGAATATAGCTGTAATCTACATAGTTCTTTGTGAAGTACTTTGTAAACGCATTATCTGAAACAGCCTTTTCTCCGCCTTCGTTATAAAGAATATCAAAAATAGCACTTTGCTTTACATTTGCAACGTATGAAGATTTTTCAAAGCTTTCATATGAAACGCCATATGGCTCAAGTTCTTCGGACATTGGCTGATAGTATCCATAAGATGCATATGGACCCATTTCCCATGTGTCTTTACACTCCTGCTTAGCGTTTTCCATTGTAGCTTCATCCCAGGTAGCGCCGTATTTTTCAGCAAGATAGTCAACGGCAAGAAGATTTACTGAGATTTTTTCAGCCTCGGTTTTAATCCAATCCTTAGCTAAAGCCTTGTTACCGTCATCATCTTTAATTTTAATATCCATAAAGGATTCGTTTTCTTTGTAGTCTGTTTCTTCTTCAGCGAGTGTTTTTGCATTATTATAAGCCTGATAAAGTGAATAGATGTAAACACCTATGTCAAGCTTTTCCGAAAGAGTATCGTCATTATACTCATAGCTCCATTCCTTAGATAAAGTAATAGGAACGCAGCCTGCAGCCGATACAATTAAAAGCACTGCTAATAGAGCAGCTATTAGTTTCTGATATGATTTCATCATAATTACCGTCCTGTCTTTAAATAGTAGTGCATAATACAACTTATGCTAACTACAAAATTATACACGAAAAATAGTAAAAAGTAAATGATTTTTGATAAATTTGTAGATAATGTATTATAAAAAACGTTTCCAATACGCTAATCTACCTTAAATATATCTTTAAGCAAAGCAATAATTTCTATTCCTTTTGGAAATTTTACTGCAATATATGGTTTTTTTCCGGCATTCAGCATAGCTTGACCGGGCATAGAGCTTATAATTTTTTCTGTGCCTTGGCTTTTAATATCTTTAACATACATAAGTACAGAGGTTTCATTTTGTTTTATTTCGTATATTCCGAGTGAAAAAGCAATGTTTCTTATTAATGCAATGTCAATAAGTCCCATAACTGCTGTGGGGATTTTTCCGAATCTGTCCAGCAGCTCATCAATTACGTCATCACAGTCGGCTTTATTTCTAATGTCAGAGATTCTTCTGTAAATATCCAGTCGCTGAGAAAGATTTGAAATATAACTTTCGGGAATATGAGCATCAATATTTACGTCAATGAGACATTCAATGTCAGCATTAGTTGTTTCTTCACCTTTTTCTTCGCTGACTGCTTCAGCAAGAAGCTTTAAATACATATCATATCCTACGTTTTCCATATGACCATGCTGTTGAGCTCCCAGAATATTGCCTGCTCCTCGAAGCTCGAGGTCACGCATAGCTATTTTAAATCCGGATCCAAACTCAGTAAATTCTTTGATTGCATTAAGCCTTTTTGTGGAAATTTCTGAAAGAACCTTTCGTGGCGGGTAAGTAAAATAAGCATATGCACGTCTGCTTGAACGACCTACTCTGCCGCGAAGCTGATGTAGCTGAGAAAGTCCCATTCGGTCAGCATTTTCAATAATTAAGGTGTTGGCATTTGGCAGGTCAACCCCGGTTTCTATAATCGTTGTGCAAACCAGAACATTTATTTCCTGTTCAAGCATTTTCCGCCATATTTCAGAAAGGGTCTTTTCATCCATTCTTCCGTGAGCAACTGCAATTTTTGCTTCCGGTATAGCCTCGCGTAATGCAGCTGACTTTGTTTCAATTGAATCAGTACGGTTGTATAAATAGAACACCTGACCTCCGCGCCTTATCTCTCGTCTGATAGCTTCATTAATAACGGAATTATCATGCTCAAGTACATAGGTTTGTACAGGGTGTCTGTCCCGGGGAGCTTCTTCAAGCATAGACATATCTCTTATTCCGCTCATTGCCATATTAAGTGTTCGTGGAATGGGAGTTGCCGACAATGTAAGTATATCAACATTTTTTTTAAGCTCTTTAAATCGTTCCTTTTGTGCCACGCCGAAACGCTGTTCCTCGTCAATTATAACAAGCCCTAAATCTCTGAAAATTACGTCTTTTTGAACAAGTCTGTGAGTACCGATTACCATTTCAACTTCGCCGGTTTTTAGCTTTTTAATAATTTCCTTTTGTTGTTTTTGAGTGCGAAATCTGGACAATAGCTCTACATTTATGGGATAGCCGTCAAAACGCCGCAATACTGTCTGATAATGCTGCCAGGCAAGAATAGTAGTAGGACACAGTAAAGCACATTGCTTTGAATCGCTTACACATCTGAAAGCTGCTCTCAAAGCAACCTCGGTTTTTCCAAAGCCTACGTCACCGCAGAGAAGTCTGTCCATAGGCTGAATACGTTCCATATCTTTCTTTATTTCGTCAGCACAGCGGAGTTGGTCGGGAGTTTCCTCGTATTCAAATTTAAGTTCAAAGTCACGTTGCCATTCGCTGTCACCTGTAAATGCAAAGCCCTTAGACTGCATACGCTTTGAGTAAAGTTCAATCAGTTCCTTGGCAATATTCTTAACAGAGCTTTTAACTTTGCTTTTCGTTTTTTGCCATTCAGTACCGCCTAACCTGTTCAGCTTAACATGGCTGTCCTCCTTTGGACCAATGTATTTTGCAACTAAATCAAGCTGAGTAACAGGTACGTACAGCACGTCACCCTTTGCATATTCAATACGAATATAATCTTTGATTACACCGTTGATATCCATTTTTTGAATGCCGCCGAAGATACCTATGCCATGGGTATTGTGAACAACATAATCACCTTTGTTAAGCTCTGCAAGACTGTAGATTTCCCGACCGTTTTTATATTTTTCTCTTGTAGCTTTTTTATAGGGCTTGTAGCTTTTTGAAAGTCCCTGACTTATCAGTGCAAATTTTGCTGAGGAGTATTCAAAGCCTGATGACAATGCACCTGACATTACGAATAAGCCTTTTTCGGGAATAGCATCAAGGCTTGTTATCATTTGTGCAGGATAGTTTTCCTTACGAAGATTATATGCAATGTTAGCGGTTCCCTTTTCAGTTCCTGCTAAAATCACAACAGAATATCCCTGCTCAATATAACTGTCCAAATCCTCTCTTAAATAATCAATTGTACCGTTCCACAGACCTAACTGTTTTGCAGAAAATGATACAAGCTCTGAAAGGGGAAAATCAAACTTTCCTCCTGCAAAGTTATTCATTATAAGAGTAGGATGGAGAAGCAAGCTTTCGATACAAGCCCCAAAATTCATCGAGTATGTTTCAAAGCCTCTGCAAAGTGTTCCCTCTGCAAAGTATTCTTTCAGGCTTTCCTTAAACTGAAAATCAAATGCAGCTGCCCTTTCCTTTACAGCGCTGTATTCCGAAATAAATACTATTGCGTTTTCATCAATATAGTCAAAGAGGGTGGCAGGCTTGTTGTAAACAACACCAATATACTTGTCAATAGCAGTAAGAGACAAACCTTCTTTTATGCGGTCAGCATCATTTAACAGCATTTCTTTAGCTTTCTGTTGATTATCTTTTTTCAGTAGTTTGGCTTTTTTAGTAATTTTATCACAGAGTAAACTTCTGTCCTGAATAATGACTTCCGTAGAGGGGATCAGTATTATTTTTTCGGCTTTTTCTGTTCTTCGCTGTGTTTCTGGGTCAAAGTAATTCATGTTTGTAATTTCGTCTCCCCAAAATTCCACTCTCACAGGGTTTTCAGCATCAGGCATAAAGAAGTCCAATATTCCTCCGCGTTGCGAAAACTGCCCTTTACCATCAACCTGGTCAAAACGCTGATAGCCTAAAAGAACAAGCTTTTTAACACAGCTTTCAATAGAAATGTTTTCACCTTCTTCAATGGATAACACAGAGCTTTCCAATATATCCTTGGGAATAGTAAATTGTGCAGCAGCATCAATACATGAAATTACAACATCATAGTTACCGGTAAGCATTTTATACAAGACATTAAGACGATAATGTTCATATTCCCTTGATTTGCCGCTGACATTTCTGAATATAAAATCCCTTGAAGGGTAGAAAATTGCTTTTGTTCCCATTGAGCAAAGGTCATTGCACAGGGTTTGGGCTTTCTGCTCATCAGGAGCAACGCAAAAAGCTCTGACATTCTTTAAATGACAGAGCGAATTTATAAAAGTCCCTTTGTGAATTTCTGTAAGTCCTGTAGCACAAATGGTTTTTCCTGACTTAAGGGAATTTTGTATTGTCCTAAAACCATCAATTTTAAGTAATACATCTGATAAAAATTTCATTGTTACCTCAGTTAAACAAATTCATGGCACGGTCAGTTTTTTTGTCAATAATAAGTTCAACAGCCTTAAGGGAATTTTCAGCAATTGTTTTAAGGTCTTTTAGCTCATTATTTGTAAATTTGGAAAGAACCCAGCTAGCTAAATCATAATCAGGGTGAGGCTTTTTGCCAACACCGATTTTAATTCTCGGAAACATATCGCTGCCGCTAAGGTATATAATACTCCTCATACCTTTTTGACCGCCGTCACTCCCCTTGGTGCGTATTCTCATTTTTCCAACATCAAGGTTTACATCGTCTAATAATACTATAACATTTTCAGGGGGAATTTTGTAGAATTTCATAGCATCTACAACTGCTTCGCCGCTGTTGTTCATGTATGTTGAAGGCTTCATAAAAAGGACTCTGTGACCGCTGATTGTACCTACACCAACAGTTGATTTAAATTTTACCCTGTTAATCTTAGTATCTGTTTTATCGGCAATATAATCCAATGTCATAAACCCAACATTGTGTCGGGTGTTATCATATTTTTTATCTGGATTTCCAAGTCCTGCAACAATGTAGTCAATAGAACCTGTGGAAAAGCTTTTTTTTCTAAACATATTGTACTCCAAAAATTTTTAATAATAACAACAAGGGGCACGTTCCCGTACCCCTGAAATTTATGTACTTAATATCAACCAAATAAAGGAGTAAACGGCTTATCGTTGTAGATACGAGCAATAGCTTCAGCAAATACAGGAGCGGTTGGAAGAACAGTGAATTTGTCAATCATCTTTTCTTCTTTGAGTGGAACTGTATCAAGGAGAACAAGCTCTTTAATTACAGAACTCTGGATTCTTTCAATAGCAGGACCTGAAAGAACAGCATGAGTTGCACAAGCGTAAACATCTGTAGCACCGCCAATTTCAACAATAGCCTTAGCACCGTTGCAGAGAGTACCTGCTGTGTCAATCATATCATCAAGGATAATTACTTTTTTACCTTTGACATCGCCGATAATGTTCATAACTTCGGAAACATTTGCTCTTGGACGACGCTTGTCAATAATTGCAAGAGAAGTGCCAATTTGACTTGCAAAGTTTCTTGCTCTTGTAACAGAGCCTAAGTCAGGAGAAACTACAACATAATCATCAACATTTTGACCGACTTTTTCTTTCATATGGTTAGCAAGGATTCCTGCTCCTTTAAGGTGATCGACAGGAATGTTGAAAAAGCCTTGAATTTGATTAGCGTGAAGATCCATTGTAAGAAGTCTGTCTGCACCTGCAGCTGTAATAATATCAGCGCAAAGCTTTGATGAAATCGGATCACGAGGTTTAGCTTTTCTATCCTGACGAGCATAACCAAAGTATGGCATAACAGCAGTAATTCTTGCTGCTGAAGCACGCTTCATAGCGTCAATCATAATAAGCATTTCCATAAGGTTATCGTTAACAGGTGTGCAGGTTGACTGAACGATAAAACATTCGGAGCCACGTACTGACTCGTTAATTGAAACGGAGATTTCACCGTCAGAAAACTTTCGGCAAGTACATTTGCCTAAAGGCAAACCTAAACAGCCTGCAATACCTTGAGCAACAGCAGTGTTTGAACTACCGCTGAAGATTTTGATGTCTTTTCCATGAAAATTCATTGTCATTACTCCTTGCTTTTGTTTTATATTAAGTTAAGTTTTAACATTTATATCCTTTTTGAAGGGCAATTTTTTCAAGTTCCTTAAGCTGTTTAGGGTCATTTGCACCCAGCACGGTATCAGGAGATTTGGCGATATAAGCACCTATTGTTTCGCCTTTTTCGAGTAAAAGTTTAAGTGCATCGGGAAGGTAATATTCCTTAGCATTATTGTCTGATTTAATTTCATTAAGTACAGACAATAGTTTTTCGGTATTAAACCAAAAACCACCGGAATTAACTTCATTGATTTTTCGAGTATTTTCGTCAGCATCTTTTTGTTCAACAATTGAAGAAAGGTTGCCCTTTTCATCACGAACAATTCTGCCGTAGCCTGTAGGATCTGCAACCTTAGCGGTAATTACAGTGGCGGTGTTTTTCTGTGATTTGTGATATTCAAAGGAAGACTTAATTGTTTCAAAGTCCATAAAAGGGGCGTCACCGTTTAGAATAATAACGTCACCCTTGTTGCTTTCAAGGAAATCCCTTGCCTGCATTACAGCGTGACCTGTTCCCAGACGCTGAGCCTGAAAAACAGTTTCCACAGGAAAATCAAGCGTAGTTGCAAATTCATCAATGTATTCTTTTCCAAACCCTTTAACTAAACAGATTTTATCAACCTGAGCCCTTTTAACAGAATTAACAACCCATTTAAGCATAGGTTCTCCCAAAACATGAGCAAGGGGTTTAGGTTTGTTCATTTTCATTCGTTTACCCTCGCCGCCTGCAAGGATAACAGCACAAACACCCATTGTGACCTCCGAAGATAATTTATAAGTTTTAATAACAGATACCCTAATTATCGCACAGAATGAGAAATTTTCAAGGTTATTTTGTAATTTTTTTTTATTTTATTTGTTTTATACATAATATTTGTTAAATTTCGGCAACTTTTCTTGCATAATTTTTAAAAAACATATAGCTATTTTGAAAAATCTTTGTTATAATATACGTTAGACTTATACAGTCCGTGCAGATTTCAAATCTGCACAAATTACTTAATTCAGGAGGTAATTCCAATGGCAAACAAATGGGTTTATTTGTTTACTGAAGGCGACGCATCAATGCGTGAGCTACTCGGCGGTAAGGGTGCAAACTTAGCCGAGATGACAAAGTTAGGTCTTCCGGTACCACAAGGCTTTACAATTTCTACAGAAGCTTGTACACAGTACTATGAGGACGGCAGACAGATTAATGACGAGATTATGGACCAAATTATGGAACATATCGAAAAGATGGAAAAAATCACCGGCAAAAAGTTCGGCGATAAGGAAAATCCACTTCTCGTTTCAGTTCGTTCAGGCGCTCGCGCATCCATGCCGGGTATGATGGATACTATTCTTAACCTCGGTCTTAACGAAGATGTTGTAGAAGTTATTGCTAAAAAGTCCGGCAACCCACGTTGGGCTTGGGACTGCTACAGAAGATTTATTCAGATGTTCTCCGACGTAGTTATGGAAGTGGGTAAGAAGTACTTTGAAGAACTTATCGACAAAATGAAAGAAGCTAAGGGCGTTACTCAGGACGTAGATCTTACAGCTGAGGACTTAAAGGAACTTGCTAACCAGTTCAAGGCTGAGTACAAGTCAAAGATTGGTTCAGATTTTCCAACAGATCCTAAGGAACAGCTCATTGAAGCTGTTAAGGCTGTATTCCGTTCATGGGACAACCCTCGTGCTAACGTATATCGTCGCGATAATGATATTCCTTATTCATGGGGTACTGCTGTTAATGTACAGATGATGGCATTCGGTAATATGGGTGACACATCAGGTACAGGTGTTGCAT
>CAYRTG010000005.1:0-51207 GCA_964427365.1 uncultured Ruminococcus sp.
TATCGTTACTATATTTTTTTACTAAAATGGGTCACATCTATTTACAACGCAGAAGTAAAATAATGTTTTTTTGATTATTTACCTTGCTTTTGTATGTAAAAAGTAGTAAAATTAACTATATGTGATTATTTTACAGTGGGGGTTTACATATGAATAGGGTTTTCCGAATTTCTTTATCAGCTATTATCTGCGGCATTATTATGTGCTTAAGTGTTTTTTCAGCATTTGCAGCAGATAAAACCTATGAAGTTAAGGATATAGGAGTGACAATTTCTCTTCCTGACGATATGCTGACAGTTACCCGTGACAGCAAGAAAACAGATCCGTATTTTGGTATGTTTAAACTTGACTACAACGAAACTATGGAGGATTTTACCGAGGGAAATATTTATATTCAGTCTAAAAAGACCGACAGCTCCCTAACACTTACTGTTACAATGAAAGAATCCGAGGAAAGCCAAAGTATTAGTAATTATAATAACCTTTCCGAAACAGAGCTAAATAAAATTAAAAGCAGTTATTCAAACGATAAAACCTACAAGTCCTGTGCAACTGCAAAATACAACGGAAATACATATATATCCCTTACTGTAAGCACAAAATCCGGCAAGAAAACCGTCCAGGCACAGCAGGCTAATACTATTGTAGGAGGAAAGTATTATTCAATTACTCTCCAACCTGCTAAAGGTAAAAAGCTGACAGAGGATAATAAAAACCTTATGGAGGACATATTATCTTCTCTTATAATTACCGAAAGCAACTTCTTTAACGATAACAAGGAAATTATTATTTTCGGCAGCATAGTTATATTTGCTGCAATTGCTATAATTGTATTATTTGTTCTTTTAATTAAGCATTTCAGAAATCCTTTAAGAAAGAATAAAAATCTTATTCACGATTTGGCTCACGAGCACAGAATTTCCGAAACTACACAGATTCCCAGAAAACGCATAAGTACAAACACTTACCATAACAGGTCTTTCTTAGATGAATTTGAACCTATCGGTAAAAAGGGCAGAAAGAATAAAACTTCTGCAAAAACAAAAACACAGGATCTCTCTGTATCAGAACCCATAAAAGAGGAAATAATACCTGATGATAATATGGTATCGGTTGATGAGCTTCTGGGTATCAGTACTGAGGCTGAAGATGTTGTTAATACAACAAATAATCCAAGGTCTATTGCTGAAGATATTGAGGAGACAGAGGAAATATCAGATAAAGCTGAATCGCCGATTACGGAAGAAACACCTGTAGTACAGGGTGAAGAAAACATTGAGGTAGGTACTGATTATTTTGATGTTGTGCCTGAAGAAGAAGAGCTGTACTCCTACTCGGATGTTGATACTGCTGTTGAAGATTACAGTGCAGCAAAGCGTCAGGCTGACAGGGCCAAAGCAAGAGAATATGAAAAACAAATAAGGAATGCAACGCCAAGTGGTTTGGAAACTACTCTAAAAATATTAAAAGCAATAGGCAGGGGACTTTTTACTGTATTGCAAACCTTGTGGCTTGTAATTTGTTTTGTTGTTATTCACTTAAAATATTTCTGCATAAATGTGTACAGATTAATAAAAAAGAGCATCGCTGAGCACAAGCGCAAAAAGAAAGAACAGGAGCGTAGACAAAGAGCTGAGGACCGTCGCCGAAGACAGCGTGAAGCTGAAATGAACAGACGCATACAAAATGCAAACCGTGGTGAAAATGACCTTGTTAAGGTTCGTTCAAATGGTGAAAGAGTCCGCAGACATACTCAGCCTGTCAGAACAGTTTCAAGACAGATAACAGAAAAAGGATCGCAAAGGTCAAGAAGATAATAAGGTGATATTTTGACTTTACTTATTAAAAACACAAATGTTATTGACCCTTCACAGGGGATAGATAAAGTTGCAGATATTTTTATTGAAAACGGAAAAATCAAAGGCATTGGCAGATATGAAAAAGCTGACAGAGTAATCGACGGCAGCGCCCTTATTGCTGCACCGGGACTTGTGGATATGCACGTTCATTTAAGAGACCCCGGTCAGACCGAAAAAGAGGATATAATAACAGGCTGTAATGCAGCAACTGCGGGGGGTGTAACAAGCCTTCTTGCGATGCCTAACACAAAACCTGTCGCTGACAGCGCTGAAACCATTAAATATATTATTGACAAATCCAAAAGAGCCAAAGCTAAGGTTTATGTAGCTGCAAGTATTACAAAAGGGCTTAAAAGCCTTGAAGCAACTGATTTGGAAGAAGTTAAAAAGGCAGGGGCTGTTGCTCTTTCTGATGACGGCAAACCTGTTGAAAATACAGAAATGTTAAAAAATGCAATGATTAAGGCTCCGCAGCTTGGTTTGACTGTTACAGCCCATTGTGAGTCATTGTTTTTAGCTGTCGGCGGAATAATCAATGAAGGGGAAGTATCAAAAAAACTTGGAGTTAAAGGTGTTCCTGCTTCTGCAGAGGATTGCGGAACTCAAAGGGAAATTGCTTTTGCAGACGCACTTAATGTTCCTGTTCATATATGCCATGTAAGCACAGATACTTCTGTTAAGCTTGTCCGTGACGCAAAATCAAGGGGAGTAAAGGTAACCTGCGAAACAGCGCCCCACTACTTTTCATTAACTGAAAAAGAGTTGCTGACAAGAGATGCTGATTTCAGAATGAACCCACCGTTAAGAACGGAAAAGGACAGACTTGCTGTTATAGAGGGATTGGTTGACGGCACAATTGACGTAATTGCAACTGACCATGCACCTCATACTCCGCAGGAAAAGTCAGATTTTGAAAAAGCTCCTAATGGATCAATCGGTATGGAAACCTCGCTTTCTGTGGGAATTACAAATCTTGTGAAAACAGGCAAGCTGACAGTTTATGAGCTGATTGAAAAAATGAGCACAAACCCTGCAAAAATTCTAAATATTGACGCAGGAACATTAAAAGATGGCGCTACGGCTGATATAGTAATATTTGATATTAAGGAAAGCTATACTGTTGATGTGGAAAAACTCCACGGTAAAAGTAAAAACTCACCTTTCAAAAACAAAACCTTGTTTGGTAAGGTTAAATATACTATTCTAAACGGTGAAGTTGTGTATAGTGATTAATATAAAATTATAGATTAAATTATGCGATGATTTTCTCGCTTGTAAAGCGGCGGATGTCATTCACTGTTTCAATGGGAATTATAATCTCCCGCTGAAACACTGAGGAGTTAACGCTCCCATCAAAACTGCAATCTGTCGCAAGCTCCATTTCAAGCAGGCTTGCCGGAGCGTCGCACCGATTTAAAATTAGTTTTATGGAGGAATTTAGTTATGGCAAAAGGTGATTTGCTGTCAGTTAGAGAGGACGTTCGAGTTGTTGACGCTACACTTCGTGACGGCGGACTTTGTAACGACTTCTTTTTTACTGACAAATTTGTAAAGGACTTATACAAAAACAACGTAAATGCCGGCGTTGACTATATGGAGTTCGGCTACAAAGCTTCTAAGGATATGTTCAACCCTGAAAAATTCGGCAAATGGAAATTCTGTGATGATGAAGACATCAGAAAGGTTGTAGGAGAAAACAAAACTCCTATGAAGATTGCAGTTATGGCTGACGTTGGCAGATGCAATTATAAGCGTGATATCCGTCCTAAAAAGGAAAGCCCTGTAGATTTAGTCAGAATTGCTACATATATTAACACAATTCCTGTTGCCAGCGATATGATTGAACATTGCCACAAATTAGGCTATGAAACATCAATCAATATTATGGCAATTTCCAAAAACAGAACAGAGGACATTTGTGCTGCTCTTGATGTTTTCGGTAAATCGTCAGTTGATACATTTTACATAGTAGATAGCTATGGTGCTTTTTATCCTGAACAGATAAGAAAAACAGCTCAATTGTACCTTGAATATGCAGATAAGTATAAGAAAAATGTTGGTATTCACGCTCATAATAACCAGAGTCTGGCTTTTGCAAACACAATTGAAGCTTTGCAGGAGGGTGTAAGCTATCTTGACGCTACTGTTATGGGTATGGGACGTGGTGCAGGTAACTGTCAGTCTGAACTTCTAATCGGCTTTCTTAAAAATCCTAAGTATAATGTTGAGCCAATTCTTGCTCAGATTGAGGAGCATATGTTGAAGCTTAAGAAAGAGGGCGTTAAGTGGGGCTTTGATGTTCCTTACATACTTACAGGTCAGCAGAACAGCCACCCTCGTTCCGCTATTGCTTTTCAAAAGGAAAACCGTACCGATTACAGACAGCTTCGTCTGGAATTATTTGATATGGAATAAGGTGTAATGATGGCTTTTGATAAACTTATTGAAAAAATCGTTGAAATGCAAAATCCTACTGTAGCAGGTCTTGACCCAAAGCTTGACTATGTGCCGCAGTTTATTAAGGATGAATGCTTTGAAAAATACGGTGTAACTCTTAAGGCTGCTGCAGAAGCTCTCTTAGTGTTCAATAAGGCATTGATTGATGAGCTTTATGACATTGTTCCGGCAATTAAGCCACAGGCAGCATATTATGAAATGTATGGTTATGACGGTGTAAAAGCACTTGCCGACACAATTGCTTATGCCGGGTCAAAGGGTATGTATGTTATTACTGACGGTAAGCGCAATGATATAGGTACAACTATGGAAGCCTATGCTGCTGCACACCTTGGTTCAACAAAGGTTAATGATAATATGTTAAGCGCTTTCGGTGCAGATGCATTAACAGTAAACGGATACCTTGGAAGTGACGGAATTAAGCCCCTTCTCAATGTTTGCAATGAAAAGGATAAAGGGATTTTTGTTCTTGTAAAAACTTCAAATCCAAGCTCCGGAGAGCTTCAGGACTTGAAGCTTGAAAATGGCGAAACAGTTTATGAACATATGGGTTCAATGTGTGAAAGCTGGGGAGAAAACCTTGAGGGTAAGTATGGTTACAGCGGTGTAGGTGCAGTTGTAGGGGCAACCTATCCTGAAATGCTTAAGGAGTTGAGAGCTAAAATGCCTCACACCTTCTTTCTTGTTCCCGGATACGGTGCACAGGGCGGCGGTGCCAATGATGTTAAATTTGCTTTTGACAGCAACGGAATCGGTGCTATTGTAAATTCAAGCCGTGGAATTATGTGCGCTTGGCAAAGGCAGGAGAACAAAACCGAAAAGGATTTTGCTAAGGCAGCAAGAATTGAAGCCATCCGTATGGGTGATGATATTCGCTCGGTTACAGGAGAAATGAAGATAAAATAAGTGAAATTTATAGATTTTGATGTATTAGTATGTTAATTTATTGACAATAAAAATCTATAAGAGTATAATAATTTATTAGTAATTTATTTTAAGGAGTGTCAAGATTATGGCAAGAGTATATAACTTTTCTGCAGGACCGGCTGTTATTCCTGAGTCTGTACTTAAAGAAGCTGCTGAAGAAATGATGGATTATAGGGGTAGCGGTATGTCCGTTATGGAAATGAGCCACCGTTCAAAGTGGTTTGACGACATTATTAAGGATGCTGAAAAAGACTTAAGGGAGCTTATGAATATCCCTGATAATTACAAGATTCTTTTCTTACAGGGTGGAGCAAGCCTTCAGTTTGCTGCTATTCCAATGAACCTTATGAAAAATAAGGTTGCTGATTACATAGTTACAGGCCAGTGGGCTAAGAAAGCATTTGCCGAGGCTAAGATTTTCGGTCAGGCTAACAAAATTGCTACATCAGAGGATAAGACTTTTTCATATATTCCTGATTGTTCAGATCTTCCTATTAGTGAAAATGCTGATTATGTATATATTTGCGAGAACAATACAATTTACGGTACAAAGTTCCACGAGCTTCCAAACACAAAGGGCAAGCCATTGGTAGCTGATGTATCTTCTTGTTTCCTTTCAGAGCCTGTTGACGTTGAAAAGTACGGAGTTATTTATGCAGGTGTTCAGAAGAATGCAGGTCCTGCCGGCTTACAGATTGTTATTATTCGTGAGGACTTAATTACTGATGATGTTCTTCCGGGTACACCAACAATGATGAAATATAAGACACAGGCTGATGCCGGTTCTCTTTACAACACACCGCCTTGCTACGACATTTATATTTGCGGCAAGATTTTTAAGTGGGTTAAAGAAATGGGCGGACTTGAAGCTATGAAAGTCCACAATGAGAAGAAAGCAAATATTCTTTACGATTTCCTTGATCAGAGCAAAATGTTTAAGGGAACAGTTGAGAAGAAGGATCGTTCTCTTATGAACGTACCTTTTGTTACAGGCAACGCTGAATTAGACGCTAAGTTTGTTAAGGAAGCTACTGCAGCCGGATTTGTAAACCTTAAGGGTCACCGTACAGTTGGCGGTATGCGTGCTTCTCTTTATAATGCTATGCCAATTGAGGGTGTAGAAAAGCTCGTTGAATTTATGAAGAAGTTTGAAGCTGAAAACAAATAGTTCAGCCTGAAAATATTGTTAAAGAAGGTTTTTTAAATGTATAATATTCTTACTTTAAATAAAATTTCACCAAACGGCACAGACCGTATGGGCGTTAATTATAATGTTGGCGACGATGTTAAGAATCCTGTGGCAGTTTTAGTTCGTTCTGCTTCAATGCACGAAATGGAAATGCCTGAATCACTTTTGGCTATTGCACGCTGCGGTGCAGGTACAAACAATATTCCTAAAGAGACTTGTGCTGACAAGGGTATTGTAGTATTCAACACTCCCGGCGCAAATGCAAATGCTGTAAAAGAGCTTGTTGTTGCAGGTCTTCTTTTAAGCTCACGCAAGGTTGTCGAGGGTATTGAGTGGGTTAAAACTCTTAAGGGCAACGGAGATTCCGTGGGCAAAATGGCTGAAAAAGGTAAAGGTCAGTTTGCAGGTCCTGAAATTATGGGTAAAACCCTTGGCGTTGTAGGCTTGGGTGCAATCGGTATTTTAGTTGCTAATGCCGCCGTTGCTTTAGGTATGAAGGTTATAGGCTACGATCCATTCCTTTCAGTTAACAACGCTTTAAAGCTTAACCCTGCTGTTAAGGTTATGAAAACCCAAGAGGAAGTTATGACTTCCTGCGATTATTTAACAATTCACGTTCCTCTTATGGATTCAACCAGAAATATGGTAGATGCAGATATGATTGCAAAAATGAAGGACGGAGTAAAAATTCTTAACTTCAGCCGTGACGGTCTTGTTAATTCTACAGCAGTTCTTGAAGCTATTAAAAGAGGTAAGGTTGCAAAGTATGTTACAGATTTTGCAACTGACGATGTTCTTGCTGAAGAAGGTGTAATTTGTTTGCCGCACCTTGGCGCATCTACTCCGGAAAGCGAAGACAACTGTGCAATTATGGCTACCGACCAGGTTATGGATTATCTTGAGAACGGTAACATTGTAAACTCTGTAAACTACCCTGCAGTTTCAATGGCAAAATCAGGTGATGTTCGTTACTGTGTAATGTTCAAAGCCTCTGATGACGCAGTTAAGAACATTACTGCGGCTGTATCCGGTTTAGTTGCTGTTGAGGCTAAAACTCGCGGCAACTACGGTTATGCAATTGTTGATGCAAATGACGATACTTCTGTTGCTGCTGTTGAGGCTGTAGCTGATGTAATCAAGGTAAGAGTAATTAAATAAATTTTTTGACTTTGACCTTGAAATGAATATTTTGTTAATTATATAAAAAAGGTGCAACAAAAGGGGCTGTCTTAACGACGCCCCTTTTTTGAATACATGTAGAAATTTAAATGATTTATAACCTATTCACCAATATTCCCCGCCTCTTAGGCGATGGGGTTGCCTCGTAGCAGCCGATGAAAAGCAAGATTACATCGGACTTTGCTCCTAATTAAAAAACAAATTCCGTTGACGGAAAAGCTGTTTACTCAGCCGACCAACAGACGAAGGAGGATCGGCAGCTACATATTCTGAGAGCAATCTTTTTAATTTCTTCAACCTTGCTAACTTTATCAAAAATTTTATTGATTTAATTGATGTTAAATTGCTATTGCAAAATTAGATTGACGTGTTGCTTGTTTAGATATCTTTTGTTTTTTTATTGATTCTTGTGTTAAAAAATTGTTGAGAAGTACCTCTTTTTTGGTTAATTGTTGTAATAAACTTATTATACCATATCTTTGAGCTACTTCTCTTTTTTATTGGGTTATATCATTTTTATAAATACAATTAAATAAGAAAATTTGTGAAAATTTTTTGACAATATATTGACACAACACTTTTTTTAATACTAATATAAAATTGATTTGAACTTAAGTTGTTTATAATGAACGTTTGTTTTTAGGAGATTATCTTTAGATATGCCCTTTACTAATAACCTAAGTTATCGGTATTAATTTTCGCTGTATTCTAAAATATTACGGAAAGAGGAATTGTTATGCGTAAAATATTTAAAAAGCTATCGGAGTTAAATATATCGCGACGGGCAGTGTTGTCTGTCATTTCCCTGATGCTTTGTGCTTTAATCGGAATTGCGGCAAATTTATCTATGCTTGCGGGTCTTGATTTTTCCCAAAAAATAACCGACGGCACCTTTACGTATAAAGGGGATGATTTATCCGTCACAGCTGAGGTCAGCGGTACGGTACCCGGTGATTCTCAGCTTACGGTTACAAGAGCTGATTCCTCATCCCATGAATATACTGAGCTTTCCAAAAAGGTTGCAATGACCGCCGATGCGAAGCCTATGCTGGCGGTCAACCTTGCTTTCACCGGCGAAAGCGGCGAAAAGCTTGAAAATACTGTGGCAAATAAAGCCAAAATTACCGTCAGCGGCGAGGCTGTTGACAGCTGCTACAATACCTACCAAAGCCTTGTTAAGCAGCTCGAGGACACCGACAGCGATGCTGTAATCAAGGCTTATCAGCTTCAGTCCGACGGAGATATTGACGAGCTTGGTCTTGTTGAGAGTGAGCAGCGTGACCTTGACGCCTCATATACAATTGGTGGCGAGGCTGAGGGCACAATTATGTTTGCCGCCGAGCCACAGCTCTCTGCTACAGCTGCGGATGAGAATGTAAATTTTACCGTTCAGTACTATGCAAGAATCAATAATATAAGTCTTACTACTGTAGAAGATCCTCATAATGCTAATTACCCCAAATATGCAACTAAGAGCAGCAGCGGTTCTACGGAGCTATACCTCGAGTCTATGAATACTCACACCGACAGCGGTGCGGTTCTTCCTAAAAACGGACAGGATAATAACCGTGTTTGGACTGCTCTTGAGCTGGTTTCCGACAGCAGTGTTCAGCCTGCGAACGGCTCAACGGCAAAAGACGGAAATATGTATAAGTTGAAGCTCGATACCGATGAAACTCCCTATCAGCTTTTCCTTGACCATTCCTTTAACACGGCGAATTACAAGGACACCGGCTCAGTAAACATTCTTGCAAATTCCACATCATATACACCAACGGCTATTCGTGTGTATGCAAGCAAGGATGATACAAATCCCACAACTTATGATATAGACTCAAGTGATCCCGATTCTGTAAATGACTATACTATTACCACCGAGTCTGACGGAACGGAGAAAAACATCGTAGTTTCCGAGGGCTCTGTTATTCGATTTGTTTACGGAGAGACCGATATTTCCGATGAATCTACCTCAGATGTAGATTGTACCTTCTATGATTACAATATTTCCGATGGTAATGTATATTCCGACGCCGACCTCAGTTCACTGGTTACTAAGAGCGAATGGGATAATTTGACAACAGATTCCTACCTGTCAACTTACAGAAAAGGTATAAATAATGATATAAATTATGAAATACAGTATCAAACAACAGTGGATAACAACGGCACTGATGATACAGATGATGACGTAATTAACAAAAAGCAGATTACCGAGGCTTTATTAGGTTTCGGTAACGCTAATATGGGCACCGGATTGGGCAGTGATGCAATTACATATACTGATGAAAACAATAATGAGCAAAGCCTGCTTATAAATGCCAGCAACGATCAGTCGGGAAACAATGAATATAACTTTTACAACAGCGGTGCCGCCTTTGGTCTTGTTACAGGTATTGACAGCGAGGGTAACCTGAAATTCAAGAATAGTATTGCCGCTCCCAACCTTTTCGGTACCACATCCGCAAAGGGAAAGAATATCTATAACAACGGTCAGCTTCATTTCAGACAAAAGGGAGATACATATATTCTTTCTTCCTCCTCAATCGGAGATGAGCAGAGAGATTATAATCTTGAGTATTTCTTTATCCCCGAAAACGGAGTTACAAGTACCGGTAACGTTACCTTTACCAACAATTTCTGGCCTATGGATAAATCCTCGGAAGATTATGAGACAAATGACCCGCAAATCGGTGTAGTCGATACCCATAGGATGTTTTCCGGTGATACAACCGGCGCTGTGCCTTCATCCGATGATACATTAGACCACAACGCTTTCTACGGTATGAAGTATGAGCTGGACTTCCAGCTTGCCGACGATTACACAGGTCCCCTTAACTACTATTTCTTCGGCGACGATGATATGTGGGTATTTTTAGACGGTCAGCTTGTCTGCGATATCGGCGGTATTCATTCGGCTCTGGGTCAGTATGTAGATCTTTGGGACTATTTGGACAAGCCCGATACAAATAGCTATGAAACGGACATTTCCACCACCAGCACCACCCATACCCTCTCTTTCTATTACACAGAGCGCGGCGGCGGCGGCTCAACCTGCTATATGCGCTATACTCTGCCCTCTGTTATTACAACTTCAACGGAAGATAACTCCGGTACCCTTAAGGTTGAAAAAGAGGTTGCTGATCCCGGCGACGAGTATCTAAGCACTCAGCCGGCTACCTCTGCAACCGAGGCGACAGAGGCAACCACGGAATCGGAGCCTACATACGAGGATGTAGAGCCTGATAAACTTATTTCTAAAACTATATATGTTAATACCACCGCAGTAAATAGTGATGGTTCCGTTTATTATGCATGGGTATGGGACTATGACGCGGAAACAGGCAAATATGACTTAAACGGTCACTGGGAAAAGCTTGAAAAAATCAACAGTAATTATTACAGTCTGACTGCTCACATAACCGAGAGCGCTCCTGCAAAAATAATTATTGCCAGAGTGAATCCTGATGAGGAAAATAACCTGACATCAGATACCCCATGGGATGACAGCGCTGCACATACAATTGTTTGGAACAGAACATATTGCGGTACAGGCGAAGACGGTAATGATATAGGTTTTACTATAAGCAATGACGATACCGATAATTTAATTATTTTGACAGGCTATGATGAACAAAACACTTATCATATGACCTATGAGATGACTGAAATTGACCCCACAAGCTCTGAGCTGGCAGACAAAAAAACAGTATATATTGATACATCAAATGTGGATGGTGACAATGCTGTATTCTACGCATATGTGTGGAATGCCAATGCAACTGCCGGAACAAGCGGTACATGGGTGGAAATGAACAAGCTGAATTCAGATTACTATTCCCTTGATGTCAAATACGACTTTAGCTTTCTTGTGGGTAGATTTAATCCGAAAAAGGTAGACAGCGTTGATGACGCTCGTTTTAACAACGATTCAGAGACAGACGGACCTATGTGGAATCAATCTGAGGATATAGGACCGATAACCGACGCTGATACAAATAATTTATATGTATTATCTTTTGCAGACGGAAAAGATAAAATTCAATACACGAGTGAAGAAATTGCTGATGACAGCAACTACCTTGCTCCCGACGTCAAGGTGTATTTCAAGGTGTCCTCCTCCGATACAAGTAAAAACTATTTCGCCTGGGTATGGGGTGAAAAGAACGGTGAGAGCGGGCACTGGGAGAAGCTTACCGACATCAATACCAATTACCAATCCCACACCTTCAGAAAAGGCGAGAAATTTATAATTGTGTCCTCAACGTCCGATTCGTGGAGCGGTGATGGTAAAGAATGGAATAATCTCGAATCACCTGAAACAATTAAATATGAAACACAGTATGACGGCACAACCACATTTTATGATTTATCCGATGAAAACAATACGGAAACCAATGCCGAAAATATTCCTGCCGATGACCTTACCGCCGGCGTAGTTCCCTCAAACTACAGCGTGGGCATATATGAGATTACAGGCGGCTCAACTCTTGATGTGTATGACGATTATGAGAAGGGTGTATTAAAAGACTCAAAAGAAGTAGGTTCATCCGGAAGTACATATTACATTCTTATAAGAGAACTTAAAAAGGACAGCTTAGGCAGTCTTTGGGGTAGATTTGACTTCTACTATGAATTGTCGGGTTCAGATAAAGAGGGAATGTATAATAATGTTTGGGTTGAGATTGCTTCCTATAACTCTGCTGAAAATACGGTTACAGATAACTCGGCGCTTACCTTTAAGACTAATGAAGGATTGTGTCAAACGGGAAGCTATACAACAACAGCCGGTCGCACGGCGTACTGTTATCCCAACACGTTCTATAAATCAGTTGGTACTATCAGCTCCGGGACAACTGTAGAGGTTATTGATATTGATGTTTGTCTTGACGGTAGCTATAGTAGTTATGGAGCTGGAGGCATCTGTTGGGGCAAGGTAAAATTATCCGACGATACATATGGTTGGATTAACATCAGAAGTAATTTTGTATCCGGCGGTACAACCGGTACCTTCACCGGAGATACTCTTGACTCTGTCAAGGACTGGAGCACATCTGATTTCTCCGCTCCGTATGCGTATACTGCAACTGCAGATTTACCGGTATATGATAATGACGGCAATCCCGTTACCGGCGATGGCAGTACGGTTAAATCCGGCTACAATATTTATATTAAAAAGCTTAAGGAAGATTCCTGCGGCAACATTTGGGGTGGTTTTGACTTTTATTATCATACCGAAGATCAAACAGGTACAGAATCGGAGGTTCATACAGATGTTTGGGTTAAGCTGGCGTCTCAATATTCAAAAACCGATTATGTAGACGACCCCACCTATTCAAACGATTACCAGATTATCCCTGATATAGATACTGTCTATAATTGCACAAGTGCAAGTGATGTGCCTATGCGTGTGGGACCCTACTATTATTCCAATGTTGCCTCGAAAGCTGTAATACCGGCAGGTACGGAAAATATTAAAATCCTTGATATTGCCGTTCTTTATGAACAAGATTCAATAGAGGAGATTTCCTATTGGGTTAAAGTGAATTATAACGACGAAGAAGGTTGGGTTAAATTCAGCAGTAAAACCGGATGCAATTTTGAAAAAAGCAAGGTAGGAGTTCCCAAACTTTCCGACTATCCTGTAGGCGTTTACATAATTAATCAGGACACAGACATATTCAAGAGCTACACTGTTAAGTCTGTTACAGATGAGTCCGGCAACACCACTGACGAGCTTGTAACAACACAGTTTGCAAGTAATAACAGCGTTACTTCCGGCAATTACATCTATATCAACAGAGTAAAGGCTGATAAATTAGGTAATATTTGGGGTAGGTTTGACTATTGGTACTATACTACAGGTGATGGTAACGGTACTGCGGAATATGTAAACCGTGACGCTCGCATTATGCTTGCAAAAAATAACGGCGAAGAAGCCGAACCCGGCGTATATGCCACCAATATTGCCGGACAGTCTATCCCCAAAACAGGTTTTTACAAAGCTACTGACGGAGTGAATCTGCGATTTGGACCTAACTATAACGGCAGCGCCTGCTACGGAAGCAACGGTGCGGCGGCTTCCGGTGATACAGTAACTGTAACTGATATTGCCGTACGCTACCAAAGCTCTGATATTGAGTGGACGCTGTATGTCAATACTGCCAATACCGAGGGCTGGGCTTCTCAGAATTACTTTGAGTATTCTGGTTCCAGCGCTGACGCTTTCCCTACAGGTGCATATAAGCTTGCTTCAGATATGACCGTTTACAGCGATTATAAGAATTTAACGCAGTTTTCTTCAAATTCAACGGTTAAAAGCGGTTATAATATATATCTTGAGAAAATCGAAGCTGATTCCGACGGCAATATATGGGGTAGATTTGATTTCTGGTACAGTGAAACCGGCAACACCGGCACCGCTGACAGTGTTAATCGTAATGCCTGGGTACAGCTTGTGGACTATTCAAACGGAACTCAAAACCTACAGCTTTGCACCGATGGGGATAATATTCCCCTTGAGGGTGTGTACGATTACGTGGGAACAGACGACTCCTACAAAATTCGTTCAGGACCTCATCACGAAGGCTACACCGACCTTAATTCATCAGGAGTATGGATAGAAATCGGCGATGAGGTTAATGTTACCGACCTTGCCGTACGCTATGACACCCAAAACACTCCAAGCTGGTGGGGCTATATTACCAAGGATAATGTTTCCGGTTGGATAAATCTTGACACAAGCTACTTTACCAATGAATACAGCGATGTTGAGCCTCTGTTCAGCGGCATTGACAATGCTATGATGGGTCTTGACCTTTCCTACCATATTGAAAAGGGCAACACCGGTAAGGTGGACTTCAGAATGATTAAGGCACTGGGATATGATTTTGTAATCCTTCGTGCCGGTTATCTAAATGTATATAATGAAGACGATCCGTCTTCGTCCACATACGTTACCGATACTAAATTCTATGAATTTTACGTAAAGGCTAAGCTCGCAGGTCTTAAGGTAGGCTCCTACTGGTACGGATATTCCTATTCCGATACAGACGTAGCTGATATATCTACAACCGAGGCAGAGCAGTACCTTAAGGTGCTTGAGGGACTTAAGACTTATGTAAAGGATTATAATACAAATAATGATACAGATATTGATGTTACATTCGAGATGCCTCTGTATTATGACTACGAGGAACTTGGCACCTATGCCCTTGCCACAAGCGCGTCAGAGATTAAAAATATTACCAACGCTGCCGTAAACTTCTGTAACATTATGGAGAACAACGGCTACCTATGCGGCGTTTATTCCTTCACAAGCTGGTACAACACCTGCTTTAACTTCGATCTATTCCCGGCTGATTATCCCATTTGGTGGGCAAGATACCCAACAGCTCTCAGCACCCCAACTACATACACTGATTTCAATACAACCGACTATCCAAAGTCCTATTGGTTGAATGATAATGTTGGCTTGTGGCAGTTTGCCTGTTGGGGCGATCCCTCAACAATTAACAGTCAGGCAGATGTTGATTCCGGCCTTGATGTTGACGTGTGCTATGTAGACTATGAAACATTTTTAAGAGAAGAGGGCTTAAATGGCTTTGGTACAGCTGATGAGGCGGAAACTACCCCTGAGGCTACTGAGCCGGAAACCCAGCCGACTACTCAGGAGGTCGGCGATGAGACTGCTCAGCCTACCACATCTCCGGGAGCTGAGGATCCCTCCGACGATACCGAGGTGGTTAAGAGTACCACAAACTTCCCGTTCACTGTTAATTTCTACAGTGATGAGGAACTTGAGAATAGCTTAAACGGTCCCTTTGCATACAAGAAATATACCGCATCGGGAACCTTGGTAGGAAGTGCCTTTATTGAAAACGGAGGTACTTTCTACCTGAAAGACGGCCAGTATGTTGTATTTGAGGGATTACCGTATGATGCTTATTACACCGTTAAGGAAGGGGATGCCGTAACAGGATATTCCACAAATGTTTCCGTCACAAACTCCCAACAGGAGGGAGAGGTTATTGATACTGCCGCCGGCAAGTCATATTCCTCGCAGTTGGCGTCCCTGGGCACCGATACTGTTAAATTTATCAATTCTGTTTCCTACAATTACAGAATTAGGTTTAATTACAAATCCCGTCTTGACGGTGACGTTTACTTTATCAGTGCAGGTGTATTAAAGGACGATGAGCTTGAGGACAATTTGCCGAAGCTTAGCCAAAAATTTATTATGAACAATGCTCCGTATGAGGATAACTTCTTTAATTCCATTACATGGAATCTTGATAATTTTACAACTTCGTATGATGAAACCACAAGAACCGCTACCGCCACCGTATATTCCGACACAGAAGTTCTTACTTCTAATCTTACGGTGCTTGATGTAAGCAATTTCAGTACGGATAACAGCAAGGCACTGACTTTCTTTGACACAATTAACCTAAAATACGGTACCTTAGCTAAGGAAGTAAATAAGACAAACTATACAGGTACGGATAAAGACGACGGAACGACTAACGAAGGGTTACTTTATACTGCTCCGGATACTATTTCCTACAATTTGAAAGACTATGTATTTGATTACTGGGTAGTTTATGACTGTAAGCTTTCTTTGGGTAATGACATAGTATTTGATGAAGAAAATGGCTTATATGTCCGTCCCGAACGCGCTGATAACTTTATAACCAAGGTTTATTCCAAGGCATATAACTATGTTGCCTATGATGACTATTACATTGTTCCCGTATATGTTCCGTCAGACAAGACTACATCTCTTGCAACCTCGGGAATTGCCACCACAATTTCTCTCCTTGATTATTCCCGTAACCAGTACACCGCTAAAGACGGAGAAAGCACAGATAAAACCGGCGCAGTTTATGACACTGTTTTCGCTGATTTTGCTCTGATGTATTCCAAAGACGATTTGCTTTTGAACAGCGACCTTGTACCCGAAGGAGAGTCTTATCAGGCAGAGGACGTAAAGACAGGATTGTTCTTAGAGGTTTGCGGCACCCTTGATCAAAACGATGACGGAAGCTACAAAACCGATATTACAGATTATTGTGATAAGGTTAAGGAAGGTACCAAGTATGTTACCTCTGATGCTGATATTTCTAAAATGAAAAAAGGTATAATAGCTATGACTGATGCCGGTAAGACCTCCGGCGGATATGCGGCAGAAAACGGAGATAAGAGAAACATCCTTCGCTATGATATTGATAAAACAAAGCTCAATAACAAGAACAGATATGAGTATTATCTGGGATTTGTGAATAATGACAATGTCCGCAACAAGCTCATTAAGGCTTATTCATACATTATATGTATGGACAGCAACGGAGAAGAGCAGATTACATTAAGTGAAAACCCCGTAGTATTCCTTAACTATTACGATATAGGAACAAAAACCTATATGTTAGAAGAAGTTACACAATAAATCAGTAGTGCTGCGGCTTTTGAAAGGATACGTTATGAAAAAGATTTTAACTGTTTTTTCAGTAATTTTGACTGTTATTATGGCAGTTTCCTGCTTCGGGTTCAGTGCTTATTCCGCTTCATATTTTAATGCGGAAGGATTTCAGTTTTTGCCTACCGACAACGGCAATGCCGTAATATATGGTTACACAGGAGGCAATACTCAGGTGGAAATTCCCGAAAAGCTAGCAGGCTACAATGTTATCTCAATAGCCGATAATGCGTTTCTAAACAAAGCCGATATCATAGCGGTAAGTTTTGAAAAATCCCTGCATCTTCGTTCTTTGGGTGCTTCAGCATTTGCGGGGTGCAAAGCTCTAAAAAGCATTTCAATTCCGCAAAGCGTTACCTCGGTTTCTCAATCCGCATTTCAGGGCTGTACCGCCCTTGAAAGTGTTACTTTGGGCACGGGTCTTACGGAAATTCCCGATCAGATGTTTTTTAACTGCTCAGCACTTAAAAGCATTGTAATCCCTGATAATATAAGGTCAATAGGTTATAGTGCTTTCGGCAACTGTACTTCCCTCATTACTGCGAATATTTCTTATATGACGGCGGTAATCGGTGACGGAGCTTTTTCGGGATGCGGAAAACTTACCATATTCGGCTATTCCTGCACCGGAGCAGAAAGCTACGCCCTTGAAGCTTCAATACCTTTTATAGCTCTGAATGAAGACAGATTTTTTGACCTGACAGGGGATGGCAGCTTTGATGTACGGGATATTAACCATATGCAGAAAATGCTTGTAGGCTTGGTGTCCTATGATAATGAGGATCTTGTGTTGCTATGGATATGTGATGTGAATTCCGACTCTCAATTTGACGTCCGTGACGTTACGGCGCTTCAGGAAATGCTTGCGGGCATTTGTATGTATAAATAATAATTTTAGAAATAAATTTTTCCGGAATGAGTTGATACTTATGAAAAGAATTAAAAAAATTCTGGTGGTTTTGGCTTTGGTACTGTCTCTTTGTATGGTATCTCCCTCGGCGTTTGCCGCCACTGTAGGCAACGGAGATATATCCGTTACTCTAAAAACGGATAAGCAGACCTACAGTGATGACGAACCCATTGCGGTAAAGCTTAAGCTTAAGAACAACACAGATGATGTGCTGACAAATATTTCCCTTGAAAATATTATTCCAGATGGATATGAATTGTCCGGTACGCTTAGTTCAACCAAGCAAATTGATGTGTTGGATGGGGGCGAACAGGTAAAGCTTAATAATATCTTTGTCGCTGCTGTGGCGTCATCATTTGTAAGCACTCCCTTTTTCGGGGTGTTAATGGTTGTTCTGGTGCTTATTGCATTGGGTGTGCTGATGTTTGTTTTCCGCAACAGGCTCAGGTTTAAATCCGTTCTTTCCGTTTTTATGGTCGTTACGTTGCTTTGCGTCGCTATGCCTCAACTTAAGGTGTTTGCCGCCGATGACGGCAAGCTTGCAACCGTTACAAAAAAGGTTAAGGTCGATAATAAAAGGGTTACTCTTGAATCAGACGTAACATACAACGGTGAAAGATTTGAGTCCTCCCGAGAGTTTATTGATACCGATGATGACGGTGTGGCTGATTATTTAGAGGATTATTTCGGCATAAATAAGAATAAATCCGACACTGACGGCGACGGGCTTTCTGACTATGCGGAGTTGTTTAAGATAAAATCAGACCCACTTAAAAAGGATTCAAACGGCAATTTTGTTTCCGATGGAGAAGAGGATGCCGATAATGACGGAGTTTGTAATGCTGATGAGGAAAAATACAGGACAAGTCCCGTAGATAAGGACTCCGACAGCGACGGACTCACCGACGGCGAGGAGCTTAATCAATACAACACTGACCTTTTGAAAAAGGATACCGACGGCGATGGGCTTTCTGACGGCGACGAGGTAAAACTAGGACTTAATCCGCTTATTAAAAAAACCGATGGAAAAACTGTGGATTCAAAGCGACTTTTTAATCAAAAGCTTTCAAAAAATAAAATTGACCCATCTCTGCGTGCAAAGTCCTCTGCGGCTGTACCCTCGCTGAGCGGTAAAGTGTATGGCTTGATTGACAAGCATGTTTCAATTACCCCTGAGGATGTGGATGCTCTTGAGAGCAATACGGCGGTTGTGGGAACTCCGATAAATATAAAAACCGATTATTCTAATAAGTATAAATTTAAGCTAAAATTTGACTGCTCTCTTTATGACAGCGACCCCGGACTTTTACTGATTTGCAGGTATGAGGAGGGTAAAATTACCCCCTGCAAAACTAAGGTTAATGAAACAATAGTTTCGGCTGATGTTTTTGGCGGTACTTATTTCATTGTAAATTCTGCTGCACAGCTTAAAGAATTAGGAGTAAATGTTGAGGATAACCTTTCCGGCAACGATTTAAAGCAGTATAAAAAATCCGCCGCCTACAGTGTTTCTGCTGACACGGAATCACAGGTAAGCGGCAATGCGGATATAGTATTTATCGTTGACTCCACCGGCTCAATGGATAAGATTATTAGCAATGTTGCAGATAATATAGAATCTTTCATAGACACAATAGGCGGTTTAAATGTTTCCGTTAATCTTGCCCTAATTGACTTTAAGGACGCTGTCTTTAACGAGGGTATTAATATTGCAGCCAATGGCGATTCCTATTGGTATGTAGATAGTGAGATTGATACATTTAAAGCAAAAATGAAAAGCCTCAGCGTGGGCGGAGGTGTAGACGCACCTGAATCTTCTCTTGACGCTGTAGTTAAGGCACAGTCCCTAAATTTCAGAAACAACGCCAATAAATTCTTTATTCTTATAACCGATTCCAAGTACAGGCTTACTGCAAGCTCAGGAACCTCCGATATTAGTTCTCTTGCAGATAATCTCGCAGCGTCAGGTATTGTTACATCTGTAATTACGACAGAAAAGCTACAGCAAACCTACAAGCCGCTTACAGAAATAACCGGCGGCAAAATGCTTAAGATTGATACCGCTTTCGGCACAACCTCAGATGGCGAAACAAGCGACGAAACTCTTGACAGTCTTGCCGACAACATAGGTGAGGAAACTGTTAATGAGAGTGAATGGGTAGTATTAAGTGACTATCAGTGTGTTGAGCTTGAAAGCCCCGTATCCGCAACGGCCGCTACCGATACCGATGGCGACGGTCTTACTGACTATGCTGAGCTGGGGGATAAAACCCTGATAAATCTGAATCCGTATATTGAAAAAGTTTTGACAGCATCCGGATTACCGTCTACAGAATTACAAGGCTTATCCAATAAAGGCATATATGTTTATAATTATAAGTCAAATCCCGCCTTGCCAGATACGGACTTTGACGGAATGAATGATAAGGAAGACAAATGCCCCAAGAGTAGCTACTTTACCGGTACTCTCCATACTGACTATGCTGACAGTGACATTACAACATATGTTGATTATCGTTGGTTCTTTGATGACAGCAATGTGTATAATCCTGATTTAAGCAAGCTTTCTCTGCTATACTCCTCAGCGATATATCATGAAAACTATCTTAATCTTACCGATACCGACGGTACACAAATACTTAACAGTTCAAACAATGCGGAAAATTCTATGCCGGTTATAATGACGCAGCTTGGTATGTCCGATTGCCATTCATATTTTCTAGGTGATGATGCCGTAAGTATTGGTTACACAAAAGCTACCGATGCTCATGTTTCTGAAGTTGCCTTGGGTCATCGTACCGTAACCTATAACGGCAAAACAAAGACAATTATCTCCGTGGATGTACGCGGCACAAACGGCACTATTCAGGAATGGCAAAGTAACTTTGATATAGGGGAGGCTGCTTCTTTCGATAATGCTTCTCATTCCGACTATTGCACCGACTGGAAAACAAAGCTTAATCACAAGGGCTTTGATGCAGCTGCAAACCGTATACTAAATATCATCAGCTTGTATTGCACAAAATTTAATGTTGACACTTCTCAGGCTTGTTATTGGGTAACAGGTCATTCCCGGGGAGCTGCCATAGCAAACTTAATTGGCGGCTACTTGGCCGACCAAAGCAAGGACGCATATACTTATACCTTTGCCGCTCCCAGTACTACGCTTTCTACAGATATAAAGGCTGATAAATATAATTCAATATTCAACGTAATTAATGAGGATGACTTTGTTCCTTGCCTGCCTCTTGAAAAATGGGGCTACTCCCGCTACGGAAAAAGTTGCTCAGTAAGCCTTGCCAATACCTCCGATTATGAAGAACAGTGGGAGGATATGACCGATATTCTTGACTATAATCCCGATACAAACGGTATGGATAAAACGGTTGACGCTTTGGCAGACATACTTGTCTATGAGGGTCATGATTATGATTCGGTAAACCCCGAGATTGATTGCTATACCTATACCTGCACATGCCACGGAAATGGTGAAAGTGACAATATTACAATTACAAATCGTGGCACATCGGCAAACAGCAGGGATGAGGCAATAGCAAAAATCCCCGAAAATGCCTTGCCGTACTGCAAAATTGTAAAAAAAGACGGAACATTATTTTGGGGCTATGATTTTACCTGCTGCCAGACTCCTGCATACTTTATGCAAATATTGGCGGCTCAGATGGGCGGCACTATAAACGCTTACCGCTTTGCGGTAGAGCTTAATATTGCCGATAGATATGAAACCGCAAAAACTCAGATCATAGTTTCAGCAATAAGCGGCATAACTCATCCCCACTACACAGAATCCTACTATATATTGTCCAATAATATTATCGGCACAGTATTTTCATAATTAATTCAAGGATCTATTAAAATTCACTAACAGAGGTGTTGACAGTGAAAAAGCTTTATACTTTTCCGAATTTGGAATTTGTAAAAATTCGATTAATTGAAGACGTACTTTCTTCAAGCAAACCGGGTACCGTTGACAACGGAAATCCCGAACAGCCGGAAACAGGAGGAGTTGTAAGCACTGATCCCGATCCATTCGGCGGCGATACGGGCGACGATGATTTTTGGTTTTAATTATTGTGCGTAAAATCGTTATTTACATTACAGTTGAATAAAATTTTGCGGACTGTCGCGCTTTATTGACAGACAGTCCGTTTCTTAAACAAAAAGACCATATCGGCATATAATCTGCTGATGTGGTCTTTAAATATTATTGAACTCCAATGTCTGAAGAAGGACTGTTTGCTGTTAAAGGAGAAAATTACTGTGTAGCGTTTTATAATAGAAAAGGCAAAAAGTCATAGATTTGATCGAATATGAATTATACGAACAAGGCAGTCAGGATTCTGTTTTTGTTGATGGAGTGTGTCCAATATATATAAAGAACAATGAAAACTCTGTCTATAAGATAACAATTAACACAAAAGAATAGTTATGGATTTCAGTATAAGTGGATTAGTTGTATTCAAAAAAGCCTCTTTATTTTATCTATTTAATAAATTACATATTGAATAATATGTCTTTGTGTGTTACAATCAACCTATAGCATTAAAAATTAAATATTTGCAGAGTAGGCTTTGGAGCGTTAAGTGTCCTGTAAACAGGAAGTTGTTATGGGAACGAAAAGATTTTTCTTGCGATTTCTCAGCCGCATTCCGCTGCTTCATAGAACAAATCTCCTGTGTGGTGTACGGAATACTGCATAGGGGGTTTATTTATGGATTCAGAAAAAATCAAAGAGGCTGTAAGGCTATTTATTGAAGGCATTGGAGAAAATCCTGACAGGGAGGGATTGCTTGAAACTCCTGACCGAGTTGCAAGAATGTGTGAGGAAATTTACGAAGGAATTGGTAAAAGTCCAAATGAACATCTTTTAAAGCAATTTACTGCTGACAACAGCGAAATTGTACTTGTTAAGGATATTATATTTTACTCAACCTGTGAGCATCACCTTTTACCTTTTTACGGAAAAGCTCATGTTGCCTATATTCCAAATGGCAGGGTTGTAGGTCTTAGCAAGCTTGCAAGGGCGGTGGAGGTGTACGCTCGCCGTCTCCAAATTCAGGAACAGCTTACAAGTCAGATTGCAGACGCTTTGGAAAAATATCTTGGTCCAAAGGGCGTAATGGTTATGATTGAGGCAGAGCATATGTGTATGTCGATGCGTGGAATTAAAAAGCCCGGAAGTCTTACCGTAACCTATGGTACAAGAGGTTGTTTTGCCGATGATTTTAATAAACAAAAAATGTTTATGGAGATGGTAAGAAATGATTAGCAATATGCCCAGAGTAAACGCTGTTTTAAAAAGTGAAAAGTATCAGAAACTTTTGAAAGCAATTGAAAAGGCAGAACAAGACAGAAAATTCTGTAAGCATACAATGGAGCATTTTCTTGATACAGCAAGGATAATGTATATAATTTCTATGGAAGAAAAGAGGTCACTTAACAAGGAAATAATTTATGCAGCAGCATTATTGCACGATATAGGCAGAGCAAAGGAATATGAAAAAAATATTCCTCATAATCAGGCAAGTGCCCAATTTGCTAAGGAAGTGTTGCCTGAATGTGGCTTTTCTGATGATGAGATAAAAGTTATTGCACAGGGGATACTTTGCCACAGGAATAGTAACAGTGGCATAAAATCTGACAGTAATAATTATGACAGTATAATGGGAAAACTTCTTTACAAAGCAGACAAGCTTAGCCGTATGTGCTTTAACTGTCAAGCTGAAAAAGAATGTTATTGGCATAAGGATAAGAAAAATTCTGAGGTAATATATTAGGCAACAGGAGTCAATATGAAAATAGGAAAATACAACTTTGATACTAAAAACAAAACCTATATTATGGGAATACTGAATGTTACTCCCGACTCTTTTTCTGACGGAGGAAGCTGGAATCAAATTGACAAAGCTCTTTATCATACACAGCAGATGATTAAGGAGGGTGCGGATATAATTGATGTTGGCGGTGAATCTACAAGACCAAACTACACTATGATTTCTTATGAGGAGGAAATGCAGCGAGTTGTGCCTGTAATCAGCGAAATACGTCAGCGATTTGATATTCCTATTTCTGTTGATACATACAAGTCGAATGTTGCTAGAGCGGCTTTAGAGGCAGGGGCAGATCTCGTCAATGACATATGGGGCTTTAAATATGACTCTGAAATGGCTAAGGTTGTTGCAAAAAGCAATTCTGCCTGCTGTCTTATGCATAACAAGGACAAGCCAATGTACAATAATTTCGTAAATGATATGATTAAGGAAACTTTGGAGTGTGTTCATATAGCGCTTAATGCCGGAATCAGCAAGGATAAAATCATACTTGACCCGGGGATAGGCTTTGGGAAAACCTATGAAATGAATTTACAGGCTGTTAAGCACCTTGATAAGCTACGTCAATGTGGATTTCCCGTACTTCTGGGCTGTTCAAGAAAGTCAGTAATCGGCAAAGCCCTTGATCTGTCTGTTGATGAAAGACTTGAGGGTACTATTGCCACAACTGTTATGGCAGTTATCAGCGGCTGTACCTTTGTACGAGTACACGATGTTAAAGAAAATCTCCGTGCTGTTAAAATGGCAGAAGCTATTATGAAAGTATAAGCATTAGTTAAGAGGTATTTATGAGTGATAAAATTATAATAAGGGATTTGTATGTATATGCATATCATGGTGTTTATAAGGAAGAAACCGTGCTTGGACAGAAATTTCTTGTATCAGCAGAGCTATATACAGATTTTACCGACGCCATTGAAAATGACGATTTAAACCTGTCTGTTGACTACGGATGTGTATGTAAGAAAATAACTGAATTTATGGAAAACAACAGCTTTAAGCTCATTGAAACCGCAGCACAAAGGCTTGCAGAAATGCTTTTGATGGATTTCCGGCTTTTAACAGGAGTTAAGGTCGAAATTAAAAAGCCTTGGGCGCCAATAGGCTTGCCCATTGATACTGCGTCTGTAGAGGTGGAAAGACATTGGCACACAGCTTATATTGCCTTTGGCTCAAATATTGGGGATAAGGAAAAGTATATTAACACAGCAATAGAAACTCTTAAAAACACAAGGGGTTGTGTGGTGGAAAAGGTTTCTTCTAAAATTGTTACCAAGCCTTACGGAAATGTTCTACAGGAGGATTTTTTAAACGGCGCACTCTGTTTAAAAACATATTTCAGTCCCGACAGACTTTTAAAGGTTCTTAATCAAATTGAGATTGAAGCTGATCGTAAGAGAGAAATTCATTGGGGACCCAGGACCTTGGATTTGGATATTATATTTTATGATAATCTTGTAATTGATAATGAAAAGCTCCATATACCTCACATTGATATGCACAACCGTTCCTTTGTGCTGGAGCCATTGGCTGAAATCGGACCTTTTGTAAGGCACCCTGTTCTTAACAAAACCGTGGAACAGCTTTTGAGCGAGCTTAAGGCATAAAAAGGGAGCAGGTTATGGTAGCGTTGATTGTTGCATACACAAGAAATAAGGTCATAGGGAAAAACGGGAAAATTCCATGGAATCTACATAATGAGAAAAAGCGTTTTAAGGAGCTTACTACAGGAAATGTTGTAGTTATGGGAAGAAAAACCTATGAGGAAATAGGCAGGCCATTGCCAAACAGATATACAATTGTCGTGTCAAGAAAAAGAAGCTTTCGTAAGGAAAACTGTGTCACTTCAAGGTCTGTACAGGATGCGTTGGAAATTTGCAGGAAAAAATTTCCTGATAAAAATGTATATATTTCTGGAGGTTCGGAAATTTACAGGGAGGTTTTGCCTTATGTTGAAGTAATGTATATCACGGAAATAGATGAAGTAATTGAAGGAGATGTGTATTTTCCTGAATTTGACGAAAAAAATTTTGATTTAAAAATTCATGGGCAGTTCAACGAGGAGCTGCCATATAAATATCTCACATATACAAGAAAAGAGAACGGAAACTTTTAGCTATACGGAGTACTTAACCCGTAAATAGGAAATTTAGAAAAACTATAGTGCCGAAGACTTAAAACAGCTGAAATAATAAAGGAGCGTTGAAGAAAGGAAACTGAAAACCTCATTTTTAAAGTTCCTTTTACAAATTTACAGACTTTTGGGTTTATATTAACAGCTATTTGTTCTTAAAAGTAAATATTATTCAGAAATTTCAGTGTATAATATAACTTATTCGATGATGTCTCGTTGCAGTTGCAATCTGTCGCAAGCTCTATTTCAATCAGGCTTGCCGAAGCGTTGCTTCGATTTAAATCGGAATGTTATAAATTGTTAAAAGGATGATAATATGAATTTAGAGAAAGAACTTAATGTTTCAAAAAAAGCCGCTGTTTTAGCAGGTAAAGCTATTATGGAAATATATAACAGCAAAGAATTTGGAGTAGAATACAAAAAGGATAACAGTCCTTTAACCTTAGCTGATAAGGCGGCAAACAAGATTATTGTTGAAATGCTAAAGGATAATTTTCCTGAATATGCTATTTTATCAGAGGAAGAAAAGGACGATTTAAAAAGACTTGAAAAGGACTGTTGCTTTGTAGTTGACCCTCTTGACGGCACAAAGGAATTTATTAAAAGAAACGGACAATTTACCGTAAATATTGCATTAAGCTATAAGCATAAATCTGTTATGGGAGTGATTTATGTTCCTGTAACACAGGAGCTTTATTACGGAAGCGAGGGTAACGGAAGTTATCTTGAAAAGAACGGACAAGTTGTTAAGCTAAAAGTAAATAAAGAGGACAAACCTAAAAATCAACTGAATGTTGTAATGAGCAATTCTCACGGCTGCGAGGAAATGGAAAGATTAATTGAAAAATATGGGTTTAAAAACCTGGTAAAAGCCGGAAGTTCTCTGAAAGGCTGTATGATTGCTAAGGGTGAAGCTGATGTATATTACCGCCATAATCCTACGATGGAGTGGGATACTGCGGCAATGCAATGTATAGTTGAGGAAGCCGGAGCTATATTTATGCAGATGGACGACACGCCTATGCTCTACAACCGAAAAAATTGTCTTAATTCAAAAGGCTTTTACATAATTAACAAAATAGAAAACAAACTATAATAATGATGCAATAAAAGTGAGTTAACACCAATAGTGTTTACAAAACTGTAATAGTGTTTGGAAAAACTGTAATTGTTTCAACAACGATTTTACAGTATTTTGTCACAATCTTATCACTTTTATTTGTTAAAATTTTATAAGTATATTATAGGGTTCTTGTGGTTGAAACTACACAATACCTATTGTGTAACAGACCAGGGAATATAATATTACACCCTACGGAATGTGGTGTTGTCAATACCGGTAGCGGTGCTTAATCCCGATTTGTGTTTATTTATTGTTAGGGGCTTTTATGGCTAATAAATTAAAAGGAAAAGTTGGCTGGCTGTTATCCTTGCTTAAAATCGGCTGTATAGGTTTTGGGGGAGGAACTTCACTAATTCCGGTAATTGAACAGGAAATTGTAACAGGCAGAAAACTTGTAACTAAAGATGAATATGATTCTGACGTTATTGTTTCAAGTATAACTCCGGGAGCTTTGCCTGTTGAAATTTCCGGAATGATTGGCAAAAGGTTTGGCGGTACTTGGGGAATGCTTATGGCAGCTTTATGTATGGCTGCTCCCGGTGCAGTTGCTGCTGTGTTGCTGCTGTCAGGACTGTCAAGTGTAGATACCGCTGTTCTTAAGCAGATTGAAATTGTTTCAGTAGGTATTTCGGCATTTATTATTTCCATGCTTACAGGCTATGTAAGCGATACAGTAACATGGGCCAAAAAGCGTAACAGAACTTTTTTTGCAGTTGCTATAATTCTTGGGGTATTTGTCCTGAATTCAGGGAAAGCTATTTATAAAATTTTAAGCCTGTTTGGAATAGAGGGTACGCCCCTGTTTTCTGTTTCAACAGTTAATATTTTGATTGTTACTTTTTTTGTACTGCTGTTTACTCAATGTAAATTCACAGCACCAAAGGTCTTAATAAGTGCAGCGGTATGTATTCCATATATTCTATGCAATTCAAAAATAGAAATTTCTTTTGTTGAAAAGGCGTATATTTTAAGAGGTTTAGAGATTGCAATGATTGTTCTTGCAGTCTATGGTGTGTATCATCAACATAAAGGGGGCAGCAGGAAAATTCAGAGCGAGCCTGTGAGAAACCTTTTGAAAGAAGAGCTTGCCTGGCTTATTTTCTTCCTTGCTCTTTGTATTCCTGCAATATTTGTTTGCAGCGGATTGTGGGAATTTATGGGCAACGGCTTTCTTTCCTCTGTAATGTCCTTTGGAGGCGGTGACGCTTATCTTACTATTGCTGACGGTATGTTTGTATCTACAGGTATGATTTCTGAGGAAAACTTTTACGGTCAACTTGTTACAGTTGTAAATGTTTTGCCCGGTTCTATACTTTGTAAAACCCTTACGGGTGTTGGCTATTTTATAGGCTATAATGCTTCAGGCAGTATTCTTCAAGGCTGTGCTGTTGCATTGGCAGGATTTGGCTGTAGTATTGTGGGTTCCTGCAGTGTGGTATCACTTGCTCAATTTATTTTCAAAAAGTTTGAGAAAATCAGAATTTTTGAAATACTGAAATCATGGGTTAAAACAATTATTTCCGGACTTTTAGGCTCGGTTATGTTATCGCTTATATATCAATCACTCAATATCGGTCAGGAATACAGATGCTCTGTATTAATAGTTGCCGCTGAGTTTGCGTTGATTTATACGATTAACTTGCTATTGAAAAAATTTACCAAGGTTAATTCAGGACTGAGAGTTGTAATTTCATGTGTACTTGCCCTTGGTATTGGAAATATTATTATGTAACGGGAGTGAAAATTATGGGAAAAATGTCGCATTTAGACGAGCTGGAGGCTGAAGCTATTTATATAATGAGAGAAGTAGTTGCAGAATGTGAAAATCCGGTTATGCTTTATTCAATCGGTAAGGACTCCTCTGTTATGCTTCATTTAGCAATGAAAGCATTTTATCCTGAAAAACCGCCATTTCCTTTTCTTCATGTAAACACAACATGGAAATTTAAGGAAATGATTGAGTTCAGAGATAAGATAGCAAAAAAATACGGAATTACCATGCTTGAATACATTAATCAAGAGGGTGTTGAACAGGGCATAAATCCATTTGACCACGGCTCATCTTATACTGATATTATGAAAACAAAAGCTCTTAAGCAGGCTCTTGATAAATACGGCTTTACCGCAGCCTTTGGCGGCGGCAGACGTGATGAGGAAAAGTCACGTGCTAAGGAAAGGATTTTCTCTTTCAGAAATGCTGACCATGCGTGGGATCCTAAAAATCAGCGTCCTGAAATGTGGAAGCTTTTTAATACAGAAATCAACAAGGGTGAAAGTATCCGAGTATTTCCAATATCCAACTGGACAGAAAAGGATATCTGGCAGTATATTAAGCGTGAAAATATTGAGATTGTTCCTCTGTATTTTGCAGATGTACGTCCTTGCGTAGAGCGTGACGGCAACCTTATTATGGTTGATGATGACCGTATGAAGCTCAGAGAGGGAGAAAAAATTCAGATGAAGAAAATTCGTTTCAGAACTTTGGGTTGTTATCCTCTTACAGGCGCTATTGAAAGTGACGCTGTTACACTTGATGAAATTATTGAAGAAACCTTAAGCTCTGTATCCTCAGAGCGTACAAGCCGTGTTATTGACAGCGACGGAGGCAGTGCAAGTATGGAAAAGAGAAAAAGGGAGGGATATTTCTAATGAATGGATTGCTGAAATTTATTACCTGCGGTAGTGTTGACGATGGCAAATCAACACTTATAGGTCATATGCTTTATGATGCAAAGCTGTTGTTTGCAGATCAGGAAAAATCTCTGATTCTTGACAGCAAGGTAGGTTCTCGTGAAGGTGCTATTGACTATTCACTGCTTCTTGACGGCCTTATGGCTGAAAGAGAGCAGGGTATTACAATTGACGTTGCATACAGATATTTTACCACAGAAAAACGTTCATTCATTGTTGCAGATACCCCGGGTCACGAAGAATATACAAGAAATATGGCTGTTGGCGCGTCTTTTGCTGACCTGGCTATTATACTTGTTGACGCTTCTCAAGGCGTACTTGTTCAGACAAGACGTCACGCCAGAATTTGCTCCCTTATGGGTATTAAGCATTTTGTTTTTGCTATTAACAAAATGGACCTAATTAACTTTGATAAACATAAATTTGATAAAATAAAAAAGGAAATCAAAAAGCTTTTAGCTGAGTTTGAGTACAACACTCTGGCCGTTATCCCTGTTTCTGCAACAGACGGTGATAACATTACAACAAAATCCCTGCGTACTCCTTGGTACAATGGTGATACATTGCTTGCTTATCTTGAAAACATTGATGTTACCACAGACGATGTTGAAAAAGGCTTTACTATGGCCGTTCAGCGTGTGTGCCGTCCTAACCATACATTCAGAGGCTTTCAGGGACAGATTGAAACCGGCGCTGTAGCAGTGGGTGATGAAATTATTATATTGCCTTCAAACGAGGTTGCTCACGTTAAGTCAATTATCAATGCAGGTACAGAGGTTCAATCTGCTGAAAAGGGCTGTGCCGTAACTATTCAGCTTGATAAAGAGGTTGACGTTTCAAGAGGCTGTGTATTTGCAGGAAATACAAAGCCTTTCATTGGTAATCTGTTTACAGTTAAACTTTTGTGGATGGACGATACAAGGCTTGTTTCCGGCAAAAACTATATGTTAAAGCTTGGTACAAAGCGTATTCCTGCAACAGTTATGAAAATCAAGCATAAAATTGACGTTAACTCAGGTGACGAGATTTTTGCAGATGCAATTTATAAAAACGAAATAGCTGAGTGTGATATTTCAACTTCCGAGAAGATTGTTTTTGATGAGTTTGATAAGAATCCGGGCTTAGGCTCATTTATTCTTATTGACAGACTAACTCATATGACTTCTGCCTGCGGTGTAGTTTCTCATATTTTGAGAAGGTCTGACAACCTAACATGGCACAATATGGATATTACACGTGAACAGCGTGCTAATCAAAAATTGCAGACTCCTAAAACAATTTGGTTTACAGGACTTTCAGGCTCCGGTAAATCTACTCTTTCAAATGAAATTGAAAAGCGTTTGTTTGTTAAGGGTAATCACACTATGAGTCTTGACGGTGATAATATCAGACTTGGTCTTAACAAGAACCTTGGTTTTAAAGAGACTGACAGAATTGAAAATATCCGCCGTGTTGCAGAGGTTGCTAAGCTGATGAATGACGCAGGCTTAATTGTTCTTACTTCATTTGTATCACCATATGAAAGAGATAGACAGAAAGCCAAAGATATTATCGGTGCGGAAAATATAATTGAAGTTTATGTAAGCACTCCTCTCGAGGAATGTGAAAAGCGTGATGTGAAAGGACTTTATGCTAAGGCAAGAGCCGGCGAAATTCCTAACTTTACAGGTATTTCCGCTCCTTATGAGATTCCTGCTGAGCCTGATATTACTATTGATACTACAGGAATGACAATCGATGAAGCTGCTGACTTTGTTATGGGAAAGCTACAGGAAATTCTTTAAATAAAATATGCCCTGAGCTGCAGGGCAGATACATATATTAAAGGAGAAAACTATGCCTACATTATATCTGCATATCGGTATGCCTAAAACTGGTACTTCTTATATTCAGAAGTTTTTGAGAACTAATGCAAGCGTTTTAAAAACTAAAAACTATGTATTTCCCGGTTTTCCAAGGATTTCAAATTTTTTGCCACAGCGAAACGCCCGTTTTTTGGTACACGTTTATCGCGATGAAAACGGCAAGGTTGATTCCAAAATCATGAAAGAGGTTTGGGACAATAACTTTGAATATATCTCCAGGCTTTTTAATGAATATGACAATATGATTCTTTCCGAAGAAAGCATTTGGAGTTTGAAAAAGAGAAACGATAAGTTTTGGAAAAAGCTGAAGAAAGAGCTAGACAGTCGTGGCATTGATTGTAAGGTTGTTGCTTACCTAAGAAGGCAGGATCTTTTTGAGCAGTCACATTGGGCTCAGAAAGTTCAGGAATATGAAACCTGTTCCTTTAAGGAATATATTAACGGCATTTCAACTGACAGACTTGATTATTATACTCGCCTTAACGACATTGCAAAATTTATGGGCAAGGAAAATATCATTGTCCGAATTTACGAAAAGCAACAGTGGGACGGTGCTCAAAAGAGTCTGATTTCCGATTTCTTCCATACAGTGGGGCTGGAATTAACTGATGAATTTATAGCACCTGAAAAGTCCGTTGTAAATATCAGCCTTTCAGGCAAGTATCTGGCTTTTAAACATTATATGAACCGATATCCTGAAAGAAAGGCTAAGAACGGTAAAAAGGACTGCCTTTATATGGCATTAGAAGAGCTCGCTTATCGTAATACTTCTAATACAAATTACAGCAAAAACGTATTTCTTTCTCAGGAAGAAACCCTTGAATATCTTGCGAAATTCAAAGAAGAAAATGAAAAGGTGGCAAGGGAATATCTGGGCAGGGAAAACGGTGTGCTGTTTAAGGACGATATAGTTGTTGATGAGAAAAAGGTTGAATATACTGCTGAGGATTTCCTTGACGTTGCTAACGAGTGTTTCAATTATCAGGACGAGGTAAATGAAGATCTCAAAGCAAGGCTTTTGGACAACAAAGAGGAAATTGCAGAGCTTAACCGTATTATTAAAGAACAGCAGAGTACCATAAATTGGATAACAACAAGCTTTCCTAAAAAGGTTATCCGCAAGCTAAAAAGAATATTAAAAATTAAATAATTTACAGTAATACAATGTGACCTCTGCCTATATGGGCGGAGGTTTTTGCTATGTGAACATTTATAAAGTGAATTTGTAACCTCCTAAGTTGCCTTTTCAAAATCTTTAAATTGCCTTATCCTTACTAAACCTATATTAATATATTCTTGATATTTCTCCTGTTAACCAAGGAAAACCCAGTTTATCATATTCTAAGTCAAGGTTCAGAATGTAGGTTTCGGTTGTTTTGTCTTTGTAATTTACAGTAATTTCCATTGTTTTTCCACAATAGTTTTTCTATATATTTTCTTTTTCTTTTCATTCATCTTTCTTTCAAGCTGTATCATTTCATCTAATGTTCTTTCATTTTTACACCTCTCACATATAATACCACACACCTGTATGTCTGGCTGCATATGTCAGTAATTATATTTATAATTTACAAAATCTTGCTGTTTCAGAATACAAAAAAGAGCCTTAGGCAAAAGTGCCTAAGACTCGAAAAAGTTATATTGTAAGTTGTTTATAATTACTTGTTCATTGCTTCGAAAACTGCAACTGCACAAGCAACTGTTGCGCCAACCATCGGGTTGTTGCCCATACCGATTAAGCCCATCATTTCAACGTGAGCAGGTACTGATGAAGAACCTGCAAACTGAGCGTCAGAGTGCATACGTCCCATTGTGTCAGTCATACCATAGGATGCAGGACCTGCTGCCATATTATCAGGATGAAGTGTACGACCTGTACCGCCGCCTGAAGCAACTGAGAAGTACTTCTTACCCTGCTCGATACATTCTTTCTTGTATGTACCTGCTACAGGATGCTGGAAACGAGTTGGGTTAGTTGAGTTACCTGTAATTGAAACGCCTACGTTCTCGTGGTGCATAATTGCAACACCTTCCTGAACATCGTCAGCGCCGTAGCAGTTAACTGTAGCACGAAGACCGTTTGAATAAGATTTCTTGTAAACTACCTCCAGCTTAGCTTCCTTATAGTCATACTTTGTTTCAACAAAAGTAAAGCCGTTAATACGAGAAATAATCTGAGCTGCGTCCTTACCAAGACCGTTAAGGATAACTCTGAGAGGTTTTCTACGAACCTTGTTAGCCTTTTCTGCAATACCGATAGCGCCTTCTGCAGCAGCAAAGCTTTCGTGACCTGCTAAGAAGCAAAAGCACTCTGTTTCTTCCTCAAGAAGCATTTTACCAAGGTTGCCGTGACCGAGACCTACCTTACGGTGGTCAGCAACAGAACCGGGAATACAGAAAGCCTGTAGTCCTTCGCCGATTGCAGCAGCAGCCTCGGCAGCTGTCTTAACGCCTTTTTTGATAGCAATTGCAGAACCTACAATATAAGCCCAACAAGCGTTTTCAAAACAGATTGGCTGGATATTTTTTACCTGAGTATAGATGTCAAGTCCGGCATCCTTTGTAATCTTTTCAGCTTCTTCAATAGAGCTGATGCCATAGCTGTTTAATACAGCATTAATCTGGTCAATTCTTCTTTCATATGATTCAAATAAAGCCATTAGTTGTTTCTCCTTTCCTATTATTCATCGCGTGGGTCGATAATTTTAGCAGCGTCTGCTACACGACCATACTGACCCTTAGCTTTTTCCCAAGCTGTGTTAGGGTCGTCACCCTTTTTGATAAAGTCTGTCATCTTACCAAGAGAAACAAACTGATAACCGATAACTTCATCGTCTTCATCAAGTGCAAGACCTGTTACATAGCCTTCTGCCATTTCAAGGTAACGAACACCCTTTTCTTTAGTGCCGTACATTGTACCAACCTGTGAACGAAGTCCCTTACCTAAGTCTTCAAGACCTGCGCCTATTGCAAGACCGTCATCAGAGAAAGCACTCTGTGTACGACCATAAACTATCTGTAAGAAAAGCTCTCTCATAGCTGTGTTGATAGCGTCGCAAACTAAGTCTGTGTTAAGAGCTTCAAGAATTGTTTTGCCCTGTAAAATTTCTGCAGCCATAGCAGCTGAATGAGTCATACCTGAGCAACCGATTGTTTCAATAAGAGCCTCTTCAATAACACCGTTCTTAACATTTAGAGTAAGCTTACAAGCACCCTGCTGTGGTGCACACCAACCGACGCCATGTGTAAAACCCGAAATATCTTCAATCTTTTTTGAGTGAACCCACTTGCCTTCCTCCGGAATAGGAGCAGGTTCATGCTTTGCACCCTTAGCAACAGGGCACATGTTTTCAACTTCTTTAGTATAAATCATTGTAAAACTCCTTTCTGATTTGAGCAAAAATAAATACTCATACGTTCATATTATAAATCACAAGGTTAAACTTTACAATAGTTTTTCTCAGATTTTTACAATTTTTACTTAATTAAATATAGGATTTTAAGGAAAAAGAATCGCTTTTGTGAGTAGCACGAATATCTTAGTATTTACAGTGTTCTTTTGGGAATATCTAATAAAAGAAAGTCAGTTAACGGAATAGAAAATTTTTGCGTTTTTTGCGGTTTTGTCCAGAACTTCCTGTGGCGAAATACCTTTAATTTCGCCGATTTTTTCTGCAATATAAACAATATTGCGGCTGTCATTGCGTTTGCCGCGATTTGGTACAGGGCTTAGGTAAGGGCTGTCTGTTTCAAGCAGCAGCCTGTCCATTGGCACATACTTTGCACACTCTATGCTGTGACGTGCATTTTTAAATGTAACAACTCCCCCAAGGCTTATGCTCATATCAAGTTTTAATACTTCTTTAAGCATTTCAACACTTCCGCTAAAGCAATGGAGAAGACCCTTTGGCTTGTATTCCTTAAGAATATCCATTGTATCTTTGTGGGCCTCTCTGTCGTGTACAATAATTGGGATCTCAAGTTTTTTACTTAGCTCGATTTGTTCCGAAAACACCTTTTTTTGCAAATCTCGTGGAATTTCCCAATGGTAGTCCAGACCGATTTCTCCCAGAGCTACGCATTTTGGATGCTGTAAATACTTCTGTATTTTATCAAGATAATCTTCAGGGAGGTTTTCCAAATTTTCAGGGTGATAGCCTGCTGTAAAATAAAAATATGGGTATTTTTCTGCAAGCTGCCTGTTAAATTCAGAGGTTTCAATATTAACGGAATTGGTTACAACTCCAACAACTCCTGAATTGGGAAGCTCACTAAGCAACTGTTCTCTGTCCTCGTCGAACCATTTATCGTCGTAATGTGCATGTGCATCAAAAATATTATTCATTTTATCACCTGTGTAAATAAGATTAAAAACAAATTTGCCAAAAGGTTTTCCCTGTTGGCAAATTTTATATTATGGTTTGTATTAGTCAGTATCAAGCTTAAGCACAGCCATAAAAGCCTCCTGTGGAACTTCTACAGAGCCTAGCTGACGCATACGCTTTTTACCTTCCTTTTGTTTTTCAAGAAGTTTTTTCTTTCTTGTAATATCACCGCCATAGCACTTTGCAAGCACGTCCTTTCGCATAGCTTTAACAGTTTCACGTGCAATGATTTTTCCGCCTATACAAGCCTGAATAGGAACTTCAAAAAGCTGACGGGGAATTTTTTCCTTTAACTTTTCCGCCATTTTTCTTGCTCTGCCATAAGCCTTGTCCTTGTGAATTATGAAACTCAGAGCGTCAACAATTTCTCCGTTAAGCATAATATCAAGTTTAACAAGGTCGCTTGGCACATAGCCTCTTAGCTCATAGTCAAAGGAAGCGTAGCCTCTTGTACGTGACTTTAATGTATCAAAGAAATCGTAGATAATTTCTGCAAGGGGCAGATGATAGTGAATGTCAACTCGCTCTGCGTCAATATAATCCATACCAATAAATATTCCTCGTCTGTCCTGACAAAGCTCCATTATATTGCCTACATACTCTGCAGGAGAGTAAATATGAGCGTCTGTAATAGGCTCCTCTGCTGATGCAATAAGTGCGGGGTCCGGATAGTTTGTAGGGTTGTCGATGTTTTCAACTGTGCCGTCGGTTTTTGTGATTTTATAAATTACACTTGGTGCAGTTGTGATAATGTCAAGATTGTACTCCCGCTCAAGTCTTTCCTGTATAATTTCCATATGGAGAAGGCCTAAAAAACCACATCTGTAGCCAAAGCCAAGGGCAACGGATGTTTCAGGCTCAAAGCTAAGTGAAGCATCATTAAGCTTTAACTTTTCAAGAGCGTCCTTTAAGTCGCCGTACCGCGCACCGTCAACAGGATAAATACCGCAGAATACCATTGACTGAGCTTCACGATAACCCGGGAGAGGTTCTTCTGCCGGATTGCTTGCAAGGGTGATTGTATCTCCTACCTGTGCCTCGGACAAAGATTTGATTGATGCGGCAATATATCCAACTTCACCTGCATATAGAACTTCTCTCTGTTCAAGGGAAGTTGCATGCATAAGTCCGCATTCAACTACGCTGAATGTTGAACCTGTGGCCATAAGTTTAAATTCATCACCAAGGTGAATTTGTCCCTCTTTAAGACGAACATAAATTATAACGCCTTTGTAGGAGTCGTAGTAGCTATCAAAAATCAAGCCTCTTAAAGGCGCATTAATGTCCCCTGTGGGAGCAGGAATATCGGACACGATTTTTTCAAGTACAGCGTGGATATTAATGCCCTTTTTAGCAGAAACCTGTGGTGCGTCCTCAGCAGGAATACCGATTATGTCCTCAATTTCATTGATTACTCTTTCCGGATCTGCTGAGGGCAAATCTATTTTATTGATTACCGGCACAATTTCAAGTCCGCCGTCAACTGCAAGATATGTGTTGGCAAGAGTTTGAGCTTCAATTCCCTGAGATGCATCAACTATAAGTACAGCACCTTCACAAGCTGCAAGACTGCGGCTTACCTCATAGTTAAAGTCAACGTGTCCCGGAGTGTCAATAAGGTTAAGAAGATAGTCTTTGCCATTGTCAGCGTGATAAACTGCGCTAACGGCTCTTGCCTTGATTGTAATACCACGCTCCCGTTCAAGCTCCATATCGTCAAGAATCTGTGCTTCCATATCCCTTATGGCAACACTTTGCGTCTGCTCTAAAATTCTGTCAGCCAATGTACTTTTGCCGTGGTCAATGTGAGCTATAATACTGAAATTTCTTATTTTATCCTGTTCAAAAGTCAAGCTAATCACCTTTTAAAGTTATTTTTATTTTATAGGCAACACCTCATAATTATAGTGCTACACTAAGGTATTTACCGTTAATTGTTTGCTGTCGCCTATAACTTATGCGATGATGTCCCTGCTTGTAAAGCGGAGGACGTCATTCAGTGCTTCAGTAGGAGTTATAATCTACCGCTGATACACTGAGGAGCTACAATTTGTCGTAAGCTCCATTTCAAGTAGGCTTACCGGAGCATTGCTCCGATTTAAAGTATACCACAGATTTTACCTGTTGCCAATAGAATTTTTAAATGTTATAATCAAATAGAAACTTCAATTATATTCTGAATTTGGTTAAATATCATATGAGGAGAGGTAATATGTCAAAGGGCGATATTGCAAAGGATTTGTTCTTGCAGGGGTATAATTGTACACAGGCAGTGGTTCTTGCATTTGCTGATGAATTTCAGATTGATAAGGATACTTTGCTTATGCTCAGCGCACCTTTTGGGGGAGGTATGGGCAGACTTCGCGAGGTTTGCGGAACCGTAAGCGGAATGAATATTATTTTAGGGCTTAGGTACGGATATAACAATCCTAAAGCTAAAGAAGAGAAAAAAGAACTGTACAAAAAGGTGCAGCAGCTTGCAAATAAGTTTAAAGAGGACAACGGATCAATAATTTGCAGAGAGCTTTTAGGGCTTAGTATTAAAGGTGCTGACAGCCCTGTGCCAAGTGATAGAACAGCAGGATATTACAAAAAGCGCCCTTGCGCCGATTTGTGCAAATATGCAGCGGATTTATTAGAATTGAAAATGGAAAATTGATAATAAACGGTCGGGAAAACAAGTTCTTCTCTATAAGAACATATCTCCCCGACCGTTTATTATCAATTGTTAAGCGCATCAATAGCTGCTTTAAGCATTGCAATTGTTTCTTTTTCCTTTACAGCCTGTGCCTTAACCTTTTCAACAACAGCTTCAGGAGCTTTAGAAATAAAGCCCTGATTATTAAGTTTGCCCTCGCTTTGTGCAAGGCGCTTTTCAACCTGCTGAAGTTCTTTGTTAAGACGCTGAAGCTCAGCTTTTTTATCAACAAGCTCATCCATCGGAATATAAATCTTTGCATCGGTAGTTACGATATTTACTGCGCCTTCAAGGTTAAAACTTTCACCAATTTCGACCTCACTTGCAGACGCAAGTTTACAGATAAACTGTGCGCCTTGCTTAAAGGTATCGGCAAATTTTGTAGCAATATATACCTTTGTTTTCTTTGAAGGAGAAACATTCATTTCGTTTCGGCGGTTACGGATTCCACGGATTGCGTTCATAATCTTTTCCATTTGCTCACTGGCCTCAGGGTAGTTAAACTCAGGATTGTACTCAGGATATTTTGCCAGCATTATTGTTTCGCCCTCACAAGGTAAAGTCTGCCAAATTTCCTCAGTGATGTAAGGCATAAAAGGATGAAGAAGCCTTAAAATCTTCTCAAGTGTCCACAGAAGTACCTGTCTGGCGTTCTGTGCAGTTTCACCTTCGGACTGCAGTCTTGACTTTGCAAGCTCAATATACCAGTCGCAGAAGCAATCCCAGATAAAATCATAAAGTTTCTGTACTGCAACGCCAAGCTCAAACTTTTCAAGGTTTTCGTTGATTTCTTTAGATAAATTGTTAAGAGTTGATACTATCCATTTATCTTCAGTTGCCATAACTTCAGGCAGTTGGTTTTTAACATCAAAATCATCAATGTTCATATGAACAAAACGGCTTGCATTCCACAGCTTGTTTGCAAAGTTTGCACAAGCCTCAACACGCTTGTCAGAATAACGCATATCATTTCCGGGAGAGTTACCTGTAGCAAGGAAAAATCTTAGTGCATCTGCACCGTATTTATCAATAACCTTAAGAGGGTCTATACCGTTGCCCAGAGATTTACTCATTTTAACACCGTTTTCATCACGGACAATTCCGTGCATAAAAACTGTGTCAAAGGGCTGACTGTCCATCTGCTCGCAAGAGGAGAAAATCATTCTTGCTACCCAGAAAAAGATAATATCATATCCTGTTACCAATGTGTTTGTGGGGAAGAAGTAGTCAAGCTCAGGTGTATTGTCGGGCCAGCCTAATGTAGAAAAAGGCCACAAAGCCGAGCTGAACCAAGTATCTAAAGTATCTTCGTCCTGTCTTAAATTGTTTTTGCCGCACTTAGGGCAGGTTGCGGGAATTTCTTTTGTAACGATAACTTCCCCGCAGTCGTCACAATACCAAGCGGGAATTCTGTGTCCCCACCAAAGCTGACGGCTGATACACCAGTCCTTAATGTTCTCCATCCAATGGTAGTAAACCTTTTCAAAGCGTTCAGGAATAATCTTTGTTTTGCCTTCCTTAACACACTTAATAGCCGGCTTTGCAAGAGGCTCCATTTTTACAAACCACTGCTTTGATACTCTGGGTTCAACCGTAGTTTTACAGCGGTAGCATGTGCCTACGTTGTGGGTATGAGGCTGAATTTTTACTAAATATCCCCCATCTTCAAGGTCTTTTACGATAGCCTTTCTTGCTTCATACCTGTCCATTCCTGCGTATTTTTCATATTCGTCAATAATTTTCGCGTCATCTGTCATTATGTTAATAACAGGGAGATTGTGTCTTAAACCTACCTCAAAGTCGTTAGGGTCGTGGGCAGGAGTAATTTTTACAACACCTGTTCCAAATTCTGGGTCAACATATTCATCAGCAAGAACAGGAATTTCTCTGCCAACAAGAGGAAGAGTAACTGTTTTGCCTACAAAGTTTTTGTACCTTTCATCATCAGGGTGAACAGCAACAGCTGTATCACCAAGGAGGGTTTCAGGTCTTGTTGTAGCAAGCTGAACATATCCGCTTCCGTCTGTAAGGGGATAGCGTAAATGCCAAAATGAACCTTCCTGTTCCTCAAAATCGACCTCCGCATCGGAAATTGATGTTAAGCAATGAGGACACCAGTTAATAATACGCTCGCCACGATAAATAAGTCCTTTTTCGTAAAGTCGTACAAATACTTCCTTAACAGCCTTGGAACAGCCCTCGTCCATTGTGAAGCGTTCTCTTTCCCAGTCACAGGAAGAACCAAGCTTTTTAAGCTGTTCGGTAATTTTTCCGCCATAAACTCTTTTCCATTCCCAAGCACGCTCTAAAAATTCATCTCTGCCAATGTCGTCTTTAGAAACACCTTCCTTGCGCATTGCCTCAACGATTTTAGCCTCTGTAGCAATAGATGCGTGGTCCGTTCCGGGAAGCCAAAGTGCAGAGTAGCCCTGCATTCTTCTCCAGCGTATAAGAATATCCTGCAAGGTTTCGTCAAGAGCATGACCCATATGAAGCTGACCTGTAATATTTGGCGGCGGCATAACAATAGTATAAGGTTTTTTGTTTTTATCTACTTCTGCGTGAAAATAATTTCCTTTAATCCAGAAATCATATATTTTGTCCTCAAATTCACGAGGGTTATATGACTTTGAAAGTTCTTTTTTCAAAGCAATCTCTCCTTTATATCATTTTTTACAATATTTATAACATAAAAAAGCCCTGAGCTTTTGCTCAGGGCGAACTTGCGTCCGTGGTACCACCTGTATTCAGATAAAATCTGCACTTTGTACGGGCAAAAAAAGCCGATACTTTTTCCTTTTAACGGGGGAAACCGTTGAAACCTAAGGACAAGATCCGTTCAGTTCAAAGCTCAGAGGCTACAGCTAAAATCCCATCACAAAGGCTTACACCAGCCGCCTTTTCTCTTAGCATCAGGAAAGATTGCCCTCCTCGTCAATGCCTTTTTGTGTTAAATTACTGATATTTTATCATAGTAAATTTACCTTGTCAACATAATTTATGGGGTTACTTATTGAAAAAAAATATAGCCTGTGGTATAATTTAGAAAGCATATATTACAGTATTTAAGGGGCGATGTCTATGTTATACAAAAAGATAATCAGTGATTTGGAAAGTATTCCAAACCGTAAAACAAAAGACGTTGACGCATACAATAAAAGGCTTATAAAAGAAAAAACCGATGTTAGTGAAATTGGCGAATACATAATAGAAAATCAGATTTTGCACCGTACATATTTTCAGGTTTCCCTGGGTTTGATTAAGGATACGGAAAAGCAGTTTGATTTCATTGAGAAGAATGAGGACTATTTGCGGGACTGGTGGCACACAGATCAACTTATTCAGTTTATTAGAAAACCTTTAGATTTTGACTTTGCATATAGCAGGGCTAAGAAATATATTAACTCTGAAAAAAACTTTACAAGACGTTGGGGCTATGTGCTTTTTCTTGCAGGCTTGCAAAAGGAAATGGCTCACACAAAGAACATACTTTCACTTATGAAAAATGATGACGAATACTATGTTCAAATGGCAGAAGCATGGCTTATATGCGATTTGGCTGTGTTTAATCCCAAGGAAGTAATAGAGTATATTGAAAGCTGTGGACTGAAATATAATATTTTAGGAAAAGCTATTCAGAAAATATTGGACTCCTACCGTATTAGTGATGAGGACAAAGCCTATGTGAAGTCCTTAAGAAGTAAAGTAAAAGAAAATTAACTGCTGCAAAGCAGCTCCTTAGCGAAAAACAAGGAGCTGCTTTTGTGTTTTTTAATGAATTGTCACAACATACTACATCCTGTGACAAAAACCTGGTAAAACTTATAAAAAAATTGCTCAGGTTTCGACAAAATATGTTTGTCCCATAGTGTATTATAATATCACAGGGCAAGACAATGAAGCTACAGAAAAGAGGCGGACAATGAATTTCCTATCCAGAAGTGAAAACAAGATTTCTGATATTCCTACAATCAAAATCCGTCCTAACAAAACTCAGCCCAGAAAAATCTTTGATGAAGACCAGCTGAGAGCTCTTGCACAATCAATTGCAGAAAACGGAATACTTCAGCCCCTTACAGTCCGTAAGGTCACTCAGAACGAATATGAGCTTGTTGCGGGCGAAAGAAGACTGAGAGCCTCTGTTCTTGCAGGCTTAGTAAGAGTCCCTTGTATTGTAGTTAAATGTACCGACAGAGAATCGGCAATATTTGCTCTGCTGGAAAATCTTCAGCGCTGCGACCTGGGAATGTTCGAGGAGGCTCGTGGTATTTCAAGGCTGATTCGGCGATATGGCATCACCCAGGAGCAAGCTGCAAAACAGCTTGGAAAAAGCCAAAGCACTATAGCCAATAAGCTAAGACTTCTAAACCTTAGCTTTGAGGAACAAGACTGGATTGTTCAAGCAGGACTTTCGGAACGTCATGCAAGAGCATTGCTGAAAATTTACGACCAGGAACTGAGAAAAGAAGCCCTTTCCAAAATAATTTCGGAAAATCTCAACGTTTCTCAATCGGAGCAAATGATTGAAAAACTTTTGTATAACAACTCTGTTCCGGAGAAAAATAAACTTACTCAAAGAATCGTTATTAAAGACGTTAGAATATTTATCAATACTATTAACAAAGCTGTGGATACAATGAAGCAGGCAGGTATAAATGCAATTTGCAAACACAGCGACAGCGGGGATTATATTGAATACACAGTGAAAATCCCTAAAAAACAGACCGAAAGGTCAGCATAAACGCTTTCCCCTTTGGATGCTTGCATCCAAATCCACTCATACCCATTTCCTTATCTAAACCCCTTGCCAGAGCCGTACAGAAATTCTGTACGGCTTTTGGCGTTGCATTGTGTAGAATAAATGTTTTATTAAACTATTGTAAACCCTCAATTATTACAGGTTGACATTTTATAAAAAAATGTTATAATTGTAAACATCAAACATAAAGGCGGTTTACAATTATGACAGATTTGAGAGATAAGAAAATCTACAAGCTGGTTCTTGTAGCAATGTTTACGGCAATTATTATTATTTGTTCATGGATTTCAATTCCAACAACTGTACCGTTTACATTGCAAACCTTTGGTATATTTATTACGGCAGGACTTTTAGGCTGGAAATTTGGAACAATAAGCGTAGTTATTTACATTCTTATAGGCTTAGTCGGCGTGCCTGTTTTTGCTAATTTCTCAGGAGGTATTGGGGTGGTTATGGGACCTACAGGCGGATACATTGTAGGATTTATATTTACTGCACTTGCAGTGGGATTAATAACTAAATTTTTCGGCAAAAAGCTTTATGCATTAATAATTGCTATGGTGTTTGGACTTGCATTGTGTTATCTTTTCGGCACAATTTGGTTTACGATTGTAACCGGTACTGATATTGTTTCTGCACTGTTAATATGCGTTGTTCCTTACCTTATTTTTGACGGCTGTAAAATTCTCCTTGGGGCAATACTTGTAAACAGACTCAGTAAATATGTTTAAGCTACGACCTCACCACGGACTTTGTATTCAGCATTTTTCAGGCAAGGGCTATAGTCGGAAATTTGTGAAGAATATGACCGGAGTTATTGCACGGCTTTGCTGTGAAAATTCTCAGATAAAACTTGTTATCGGCGCTGATGAAATATGCAAAGCCTGTCCTAACCTGATAAAAGGAAAATGTATTTCTGAAACAAAGGTTCAAAAAATTGATAAGTTCTGTCTTGCTTATGCTGATTTGGCAGAGAATACAGTTATAAAATTTAACGATTATAAGGACATTACAATGAATAAGATTATAAATGCAGGCAAGGGCGAAAGCATATGCCAAAGCTGCGAGTGGTATGATTTTTGCTATTATTAATAATGGATAATTTATGATTTTAAATTGTGTAGTCAGCACTGCATAGTCATCACATCGGTAAGTCTTAAATGTCAGGACATGGGTAAGTACTGTAGAAATATAAGCAAGTAGCCAATCATAACCACACGTCAAACGGGTGGTTATGATTGGCTTTCATTATATCGTAAAAGACTTACCTATGTTCTGAAAACTGCACAGGTCGAGCTGATAAGTTTTCCGTTATAGGAATCTATCTGCTCGACCATTAATTTTTCATTTTCAATGTTCAATGGTCAATTGATATTCTAATTGACTTTTAGAAGGATATAGAGTAAAATGTATAAGAATTATTGTAGGTAGGAATATAGCTATTAAGGAGGTGCGTCTGTATTATGACAGTAATTATGGATATTGCGGTAGTTGCTTTGAGAATGCTGCTGCCTTTTTATACAATTATCATAGTTTATCAATGCTATGCCTCTATGCGCCGTCGCAGACGTGCCGAACGTCCTTTGGTGCTTTTGCAGGATTTGGACACAGGCATAAAAACTCCTGTACTTTTCTGGGAAAACTCCATTGGCAGAAGTCGAGGTTCAGATATTGCAGTTGACGACCCTGCGGTTTCACGAAATCACTGTGTTTTACTTCGCCGTAAGGAGGGTTGGTTTATCTCAGACGTAGGCTCTAAAACCGGCACATATATTAACGATAAAAGAGTTCTCAGAAGAACTCAGGTAAAAATTGATGATGTTATTTCTATTGGCAATAAGGAATTTGTCTTTAAGCGTGGAGAGGAATTTCACGAGGAATTACATTCAAGCTGGTTCTTTTCAAAGGTTGTAAACAAGCCATCTATTAAACCTTTTAAGCTAATGCTGTTAATTACATTTTTCCACGTGTTTTTAGGTGTAGAAGCTGTATTTGCAGACAGCGGTACCGACTACACCCCTGCTATGATTTGCGGTGCATTTGTAGCAGTAGAGTGGATTTTCTTTTTTATTTCATCAGTTATTCTTAAACGAATTGCTTTTGAGATTGAGAGTCTGTGCCTGTTTATGACAGGTATAGGAATTATGCTCCTTGTGCGTCAGGAAAAGGGAGTCAGAATGGCAATCGTACAAATGTCGGCTGCAGTTGCAGGTATGATTATATTCTGCCTTATTATCAAATTTATTGAAAATCCCGATAAGGTTTCAAAATGGAAAATAATAATTATGATTGGAGCTGTGGGATTTTTGGGAATAAACCTTGTCTTCGGCAAGGTTACAAACGGTTCTGCAAACTGGATTTCTCTTGGACCTATTACTGTTCAGCCCTCTGAATTTGTTAAAATTGCATACATCTTTGTAGGTGCTGCAAGTCTTGACCGTTTGCAGACAAGAAAAAACCTTATTGAATTTATCGTATTCTCTTTAATTTGCGTTGGAGCATTGGCTCTTATGGGCGATTTTGGTACTGCCCTGATATTCTTCGGAGCCTTTTTGCTGATTTCATTTATGCGTTCAGGAGATTTTAAAACCATTATTTTTGCCATTGCCGCAGCAGGTTTTGCAGGAATTATGGTACTTAACCTTAAGCCTTATATTCTCAAAAGATTTGAGGTATGGGGGCACGCTTGGGAAAATGCTTCCGACAAAGGTTATCAGATGACACGTACTATGACATACATCGCCTCAGGGGGCTTGTTTGGTGTTGGCATAGGCAACGGCTATCTTAAAAACATTTCCGCTTCTGAGTCTGACCTTGTGTTCGGTCTTGTATCCGAAGAAATGGGATTTATTGTTGCTGTTACATTAGCCGTAGCTGTTGCAGCTTTGGTAATTTATGCTCGTTCGGTTACAACAAGAAGCAGAAGTACATTTTACTCAATTTCTGCCTGCTGTGCAGCAGGACTTCTTGTAATTCAGATGACGCTTAATATTTTTGGCGCAACTGATATTTTACCTTTAACCGGTGTAACCTTTCCCTTTATAAGCAGCGGTGGTTCAAGTATGATTTCCTGTTGGGGACTTCTTGCCTTCATAAAGGCTGCTGACGAAAGAACTTATGCAGTAAAGGTTAAGGCATAAATCATAAATTTAAAATTACTCGGAATTATTAAACCGGAGTGTAAACCTTGTTATATAATTTATTCTGAAAGGATGGTGCTGTATGAAAAGAATACTTCAAAGGTCTTGGCTTATTTTTATTGTTGTTATTGCATTTCTTGCCGGACTTTGTTTTTTGGTCTTCAAAACTGTTTTTAATGCATCTGACTGGGCTGACCAGACATACAACCGCCATATTTCAGGTGCAGGCGGATTTGCTCGTGCCGGTGCTATTTTAGACAGAGATGGAGAAACCCTTGCCAAAACTGTTGGTGATGAACGTGTTTATCATCAGGATTCCTCTGTAAGAAAGGCTTTGCTCCACGTTGTCGGTGACGATTCCTTTAACATATCCACTTCAATACAGAGCATATATCGTTCCCAGCTTACAGGCTACAGCTTTATATGGGGACTGAATTTACCCAAATCTTTGCAAAGCAGCAGAGATATTGCTCTTACTGTTGACGCAGACACATGCAAGGCGGCATATAATGTGCTGAAAAATTATGACAGCGGTGCCTGTGTTATATATAACTACAAAACCGGAGAAGTAATATGCTCAGTGAGTACAAGGTCATATGACCCCCAGGCTCCGCCTAAGATTACCAAAGAAAATGAAGATGAATACGAAGGGGTATATCTTGACAATGTATTGTCATCAACCTATACGCCGGGTTCGATTTTCAAAATAGTAACTGCCGTTGCAGCGTTGGAAAATATCTCGGACATTGAAAGCAGAGAATGGTACTGCAGCGGTAAAGAAGACATTGGCGGCGGCGATATTACCTGTGTTTCAGCTCACGGAAGCGTAAACCTTAAAGAGGCTTTCGGACATTCCTGCAATATTGTTTTTGCAGAGCTTGCAGTTGAGCTTGGTCAGGAAAAAATGAACGAAGCAGCTAAAAAACTTGGAATAAACTCAAGCTTTGAAATCAGCGGCATAAAAACTAAAAAAGGTAACTATAATGTTGAAAAAGCTAACAAAAACCAGCTTGCATGGTCAGGTGTAGGTCAGTATAACGACAAGGTAAATCCTATGCAGATGGCAATTATCTGCGGCGCTATTGCTGATGGCGGCACTCCTACAACTCCATATATTGTAGCAGGTGCATCAGGCAGTATTCTCCCTGATTTAAGTCTTGTGGGAAACGGCTCAAAGGGTAAAAAGATGCTTTCTTTGGAAACTTCTCAGAAGCTGGAGGAGTATATGAGAGGTGCAGTAGTTAACGACTACGGCGACAGTATGTTTGGAGGGCTTACAATCTGTGCTAAAACCGGTACGGGGGAAACTGTCACAGGACAGGATCAGGATAAAAATGACGGCTGGATGATAGGCTATTGTACTGATGAGGATTGTCCTCTTGCATTTGCAAGCGTTGTACACGGCATCAGTCAGTACGGCTACGGCACAGCAGGACAGGTTGCTAAAGCTGCTATGATTCAGGCTGCGAAAAGTCTGAAAGCTGAGTAACAACACAACTGAAAGGAAATTAATATATTATGAATCCATTAAAAGCATTGTTCGGAAATTACAGCAAGCGAGAAATCAAAAGAGTTCAGCCAATTGCTGACAAGGTTCTTGCACTTGATGAAAAGTATAAAGCTATGAGCGAGGCTGAACTTAAACAGCAGACTGCTATATTAAAGGAACGCCTTACTAACGGGGAAACTACTGACGACATTTTACCTGACGCATTTGCTGTTTGCCGAGAAGCTTCTATGCGTGTACTCGGTATGAAGCACTTTCCTGTACAGGTTATCGGCGGTATCGTTCTTCATCAGGGTAGAATTGCAGAAATGAAAACAGGTGAAGGAAAAACCTTAGTTGCTACCTTGCCTGCATACTTAAACGGTCTTACAGGTAATGGCGTTCACATTGTAACTGTCAACGATTACCTTGCAAGACGTGACTCAGAGTGGATGGGTAAGCTTTACCGTTATCTTGGTCTTACAGTAGGTCTTATTGTCCACGACCTTGACCCTGCTGAAAGAAAATCTGCATATGACGCAGACATTACATATGGTACAAACAATGAACTTGGCTTTGACTACTTAAGAGATAATATGGTAGTTTATAAAGAAAACAAGGTTCAGCGCGGTCACGCATTTGCAATTGTGGACGAGGTTGATTCAATCCTTATTGATGAAGCTCGTACTCCTCTTATTATCAGTGGTCAGGGTGACAAAAGCACCGAGCTTTACACTCAGGCTAACAGATTTGCCAAAACCCTTACAGTTAAGCGTTTTGCTGAGCTTAACTCAAAAGAGGATATGGATGAATACTACGCTGAAAACGGCATTGACTATGTAGTTGATGAAAAGCAGAAAACTGCAACCCTTACGCAAAGCGGTGTTAAGAAAGCAGAGACATTCTTTAATATTGACAACCTAACTGACCCTGAAAACCTTACAATTCAGCACCACGTTAATCAGGCTATCCGAGCAAACGGCATTATGAAACGTGATGTCGACTATGTTGTAAAAGACGGAGAGATTATTATAGTTGATGAGTTCACAGGACGTCTTATGTACGGTCGCCGATACAACGAAGGCCTTCATCAGGCTATTGAAGCTAAAGAGGGAGTTAAGGTTCAGAATGAGAGCAAAACTCTTGCTACCATTACATTCCAAAACTACTTCCGTTTATATAATAAACTTTCCGGCATGACAGGTACCGCACTTACCGAAGAAACAGAATTTCAGGAGATTTACAAGCTTGACGTACTTGAAATCCCTACAAATAAGCCACTTATACGTAAAGATTTGCCTGACGCAATTTACAAAACAGAAAAGGGCAAATTTATGGCGGTTATTGAGCAAATTGTTGAGGCTAATAAAATCGGTCAACCTGTTCTTGTGGGTACAATTTCAATTGAAAAATCAGAGCTTTTGTCAAAAATGCTTAAAAAGCGTGGTATAGCTCATAATGTACTGAATGCTAAACAGCACGATAAGGAAGCAGAAATCGTTGCACAGGCAGGTAAGTTTGGAGCCGTTACAATTGCTACAAATATGGCAGGTCGTGGTACAGATATTATCCTTGGAGGTAACGCAGAATATCTTGCAAAGGCTTCGATGAGAAAGCAAGGCTTTCCTGAGGAGCTTATTGCCGAGGCAACAGGCTTTGCCGAAACTGATGATGAGGAAATCCTTGAAGCAAGAAAAACCTTTGCAGAGCTTAATGAAAAATATAGCGTAGAAATTAAGGAAGAAGCTAAAAAGGTAATAGATGTCGGCGGTTTGTTTATTATAGGTACAGAGCGTCACGAGTCAAGACGTATTGACAACCAGCTTCGCGGACGTGCAGGTCGTCAGGGAGACCCCGGAAAGAGCAGGTTTTTCCTTTCAACTGAGGACGACTTAATGCGTCTGTTCGGTGGTGACAGAATGAAAGCTATGATGTCAAGGCTGAATGTTCAGGAGGATATGCCTATTGAGAATAAAATGCTTTCTAATATTATAGAAAGCTCACAGGAAAAGGTTGAAATGCGTAACTTCGGTATTCGTAAGGACGTACTACAGTATGACGATGTTCTTAATAAACAGCGTGAGATTATTTATACTCAACGTGATCAGGTTCTCAATGGTGAAAATCTGAGAGATACTGTTATGAAAATGATTGAAGAAAGCATTGCTGACAATATTAAACTTTACCTGCCTGAAGGTATTCATGATAATTGGAACTACACAGCGCTCCTTAATACATACAAGGACTGGGTTATTACTGACAGAGAAAAGTATAACTTTACCGATGATGAATATGAAATGGTTGAGCAGGACGAAATCAAGGGAATGATTGTTGAAGACGCTCAGGCTGTTTACGCTGAAAATGAAAAAATGCTGCCTGAAGAAGTTATCAGAGAACTTGAACGTAAATATATTCTTAACAGCGTTGATACTCATTGGATGGATCATATTGACAATATGGAACAGCTTAAGGCAGGTATACACCTGCGTTCATACGGCCAGCACGACCCTGTAGTTGAATATCGTCTTGAGGGCTTTGATATGTTTGATGAAATGATTGCCGCAATCCGTGAGGATACAGCAAAACTTGCGCTTACACATCCAAGACAGGTTGCAAAGCAGATTATTGACAGACAGCGCAGAAGCGAAGCTATTGCAGCAGCAAGAAGACTCGCAGCAGAAAAGGCAAACGGCAGAGCAGCAACTTATGTCGAAAATGAGGAGCCTGTAGATGATGATGTTCTAAAGAAAGCTATGGAGCGTCAACAGGTTGCTAAGCCAACAGCAACCTCCGGCGACGGCACAGACTCAGGAAATAAAACAATCCGTAAAGGCAAAAAGATAGGCAGAAATGACCCTTGCCCCTGCGGCAGCGGAAAGAAATACAAAAAGTGTTGCGGCAGAGATGAATAATAAACTATAATTAAAAGGCACTTAACCGATATATTTTCAGTTAAGTGCCTTACTGTTTATTAAATTACTTTTACTTTAATTTTTAAAGTCTTAACTCCGTTTACTTTAACCTTGACTGTGGTTGTTCCTCCGGTTATTCCTTTGATTTTAATTTTGCTTGCAGAGGTTTTGG